>VBCS01000271.1 GCA_005888955.1 Betaproteobacteria bacterium | reverse complement strand
GAACGCCTTTTTCAAGCTCTTGCCGTCCTCGCCGTAATAGTCCTCGGTCCCGTCGGGTGAACGCCACAGAAACGCGCGATAGGGAATACCTTTATTCACGAACTCGGCGGCGACGATTCGCCCGGCGCCGGCCGCTTCGCCGTCGACCCGGCGCATTTCATAAACGACGCTGAAGCGATCGCCTCGGCGCAGATCGTGCAGGAAATCGATGTCACCCGAAAAAATATCCGCTAGCTGCATGGTGACCGCATCGGGCAGCGCGACTGCATCCGCTGCGCCGAACAGCGAACCACGGATCTCGTTCGCGCGGAGCTCGAGGCTTACCGCCACATCGGGGGTCGTCGATTGGCTGACGAAGCCGTCGCCGACACGGTCGATCGTGAGCAGCTCGCCGCTCTGAGTCAGATAGCGCAGACCGAGCATGCGTCCGCCGGCGTCGGTCTTGACCCGAAGAGGTTTGCCAGGGCGCAGCTGGTAGAACGGCCGGGCGCCCGCATCGGAACGCAGGAAATTCTGCGCGGCTGAATCCTCGACGCCGACCCGCGCCAGCACGCTTCCCACGGTGTCGCCGCGGCGCACTCTCTCTTCCTGCCAGTAAGCTTCGTCCGCGACCGGCGGCGCAATCGTACGCAGCGCGAGATCCCGCGTGACCCTTGCGCGCGGGACGGTATCCAGCGTCGTATCAGGTGCTAAGCCGAATGCGGCAACGACGCCGAGCGCCATGAGCGCGGTCGCGGCGCCGACGCGGCCGGCGCTAATGGGATAGAGGAGCGTAGTGACCCTTTGCGCTAAAATCGCCAATTTGCTCAATAGAGCTCCGACCGATCGGTTCCGCTGCGAGAATGCGCGGTGCGGATTGTAGCAGAAGCGTCATTCCATGAATCCCGACATCGCCCACCAGCTCGCCGTATTCAAGCGCGGCGCCGACGAATTGATCGTCGAAGCCGAGCTTGTAGCGAAGCTCGCGCGCGGCAAGCCCCTGCGCATCAAGGAAGGATTCGACCCGACGCGACCGGATCTGCATCTGGGACACACGGTCCAGTTCAACAAGTTGCGGCAGCTCCAGGATCTCGGCCATCACGTCATATTTCTGGTCGGCGACTTCACCGGCATGATCGGCGACCCTACGGGTCGCAACCTCACGCGACCGCCGCTGACCGCGGACGAGCTGGCGGCGAACGCCAAGACCTACACCGACCAGGTGTTCCTCATACTCGATCGCGACCAGACCGAAGTCGCGTTCAATTCGAAGTGGCTCGCCGCGCTGGGCGCCGACGGAATCGTTCGCCTCGCGGCGAAGTACACCGTCGCCCGCATGCTCGAGCGCGACGATTTCGCCAAGCGCTATCGCGAAGGTCAGCCGATTGCCGTCCACGAGTTCCTGTACCCGCTGGCGCAAGGCTACGACTCGGTCGCGCTGAAAGCGGACGTCGAGCTCGGCGGCACCGACCAGAAATTCAACCTTCTCGTCGGTCGCGAGCTGCAGCGCCATTACGGCCAGGAGCCGCAATGCATACTCACGCTGCCACTGCTGGAAGGGCTCGATGGCGTCAACAAGATGTCCAAGTCGCTCGACAATTACGTCGGCATTACCGAACCGCCGCAGGAGATGTTCGGCAAGCTGATGTCGATTTCCGACGAGCTGATGTGGCGCTATTACGAGCTTTTGTCGTTCCGTCCGCAGGAAGAGATTGCGGCGCTGAAGCGCGCGTGCGCGGAAGGCCGCAACCCGCGCGACGCGAAAGTAATGCTCGCGCAGGAGATCGTCGCGCGCTTCCATTCCAGGCAGGCGGCGGACGCCGCGCTCGCCGAATTCGACGCGCGCTTCCGCGACGGCGCACTCCCCGAAAGCATGGCGGAAGTCACGCTGCGCACCAACGGCGCCGGCTTGCCGATCGCCCAGCTCGCCAAACAGGCGGGCATTGTCGACTCCACGTCGGAAGCGTTGCGGCTGATCGCGCAGCGGGGCTTAAGGCTCGACGGGGAAGTGGTCGTCGACAAGGGCCTCGTTATCGCGGCGGGGACAACCGTCGTCGTGCAGGCCGGCAAGCGCAAGTTCGCGCGAGTGGCGGTTTTATAAGCCTCGGATGAGCGACGCGTATCCTTCGGGCGCGGCAACCGATACGAGCCGGTGTGACCCGGGCTTCGCCGGAGCCTGCCCCGGACTTGATCGGGCTCAACCCCGGCTACGTGACTAGACCCGGATTGCCGGCGACGCCGACGAGCTTCGGCGTGTTGGGCGCCTTGGGTGCGACCGTCTTCTGCGCCTTGAGGTAACGCGCCATCACCGCCCACACGGGCTCGCCGCCGCTCGCGATCGCCTCGTCTGCGACCGGTGCCCAGCCGGCGACCTTGTAGCGCCTGCCCGCGTCGACGGGCTTCCCGTGAAGCCGCATTTCGCCGATGCGTGCGCCCATTGCCGCGTTGGGTTCGCAGCTGTACTGCAGGCCGCCGACGCGCACCATGTCTCCGCCCTGCTGGTAATACGGATCCGGATTGAAGAGGTTGTCGGCGACGTCTTCCAGGATCGCCTTGATCGTCGCTCCGCTCAACGTATTCACGGTGACGGTGGGATAAGTGATCGCGGTCTGCGCGAGCACGTCCTCGTAGGTGATCGTCTGTCCGGGCAAGAGCGTCGTTCCCCAGCGGAAACCGGGCGAAAAAGCTATCTCGGCGTCCTTCTCCGCCATCAGAGCGTCGAGAAGCAGCTGGTCGAACGTGCCGTTGAAGTGCGAGCCGCTCGCTTAAGTCCGACGCGTAGGGCGCGCGCAGCCTGGCGATCAGCAGTGCCATCTCGCGATCCTCGGCGAGGAAATTGGCGAACACGGGCAACAATCGGTAGCGGAAATCCACGACCCTGCCGCCGCGCGCACCGAAGTCGAGCACGCCCAGTAATTTGCCATTGCAGCCGGCATTGGTGACCAGCGTCTTGCCACCGGGGTTCGCGACGACGATCGGCTGCGGGACGCCGTCGTGCGTGTGACCGCCGAGAATCGCGTCGATGCCGGTGACGCGCGAGCCGAGCTTGAGGTCGACATCCATGCCGTTGTGCGATAGAAGCACGACGACTTGCGCCGCCTTCCCGCGCACTTCGTCGACGACCTGTTGCAACTCCTGCTCGCGAATGCCGAAGCTCCAGTCGGCGACGAAGCTGCGCGGATGCGCGATCGGCGTGTAGGGAAACGCCTGGCCGATAATCGCGACCGGGACGCCATTGACCTCGCGCAGCGCGTACGCCGGAAACACCGCGTCGCCGAAGTCCGCCGTCCGCACGTTCTGGGCGACGAAACGACGCCGAGGAGTTTCGCGGCCTCGACCATGTCCTGGCCCTTCGTCCACAGAGCCGTCGCGGAACCCTGCCAGGTATCGCCGCCGTCGAGGACGAGCGCGCCGGGCCGATCGGCCTTCAGGCGCTTGATCAGCGTCGCGAGCTGGGCGAAACCCCCGAGCCTGCCGTATAGCCGCGCCGCATGAGCGAAATCGAGGCAGGTGAACGCATAGGCCTCGCCGGTTCCCGGCTTGATCCCGAAACGCTTCAGCAGCGCTTCGCCGACCAGGTGCGGAGGTCGCCCTTTCGCGACACCGACGCCGAGATTGACGTTGGGCTCGCGGAAGTACGCCGGCAGCAGTTGCGCGTGGCAGTCGGTGAAGTGCAGCAGATGCACATTGCCGAAACGCGGCAACGCATAGAACGCGTCGGCGTCGCGCTTCGCATCTGCCGCGCGCGCATCGAGAGCAAATCCGGCAGTGGCGGCGGTGGCGAGAACGTGCAGAAATTCGCGGCGGTTCACCGCGCGAATATAACACCCGTCGGCGCGGATGCCGACCGCTGCGCGCTCACTGATTGACCGGCGATGCAGGATCGAGCAGGAGCGCTGCGACGTCCTTGATCTGCTGCTCGGAGAGAATGCCCTTGTGGCCGAATCGCGGCATGTTCGTGCACGCCGTGAACGCTTCGGAGTTGTAGATCTTGCCGAAGGTATAGCGCTGCACGTCAACGCTATTGCCGCGCAGCTTCCCGTATTGATAGAGGCTCGGCCCGATCGTGCCGAACGAGAGCTCGCCTTTCGACAGTTGGTGGCAGGCGTAGCAATTGGCGCCGACGGGGCCTTTGGGATCATCGGAAAACTGCTTGCCGCGGCCCTCCTGCGCGATCCTTTCGCCGTTTTTCCAGTCGCCGAGCAGCTTGCCGTCGGCGGGATAGCGGATCGTTGCTAGGTTCGTCTGCTCGATCATCGCGGCGACATCCTTGGGCGGTGCCTTGCCTGCTGCCAGGCTGCAGGCGCGCTGCGTCTCGTCCTGCTCCAAGCGGTCGAGTCCGGCCTGGCCTGCCGGCCTGAACGACGCTTTCAACGCTGCCGCCGTCTTGGCGGCGGTCTCGCTCTCGTCCAGGGCCGTGGCACAGCCACCAACGATTGCGGCCACGACGAGCAGCCCGAGCCTCGCGTACGGCCTCATCGCATCGCTGTCAACGCTTGATCGCCGGCGCATCGAAGGGCGCGCCGTTGGCGTTGCGCGCCAAGAACATCGTCAGCGCGATCGCCGCGTCCGAGCCGAAGACGAGCTCCGGAAACCGCTGCTGGCGAAAGCAATCGTAGAGCCGCCACTCGAACGTGCGCAGCTCCCCCTGGGAAACGCGATACGCCGGCCAGGTCGTATACGCCTTCTGCGCGCCTTGGGCGGTGGTCAAGTCCGGCAAATCCTGCAATCGGATACGCTTGCCTTCTTCGCTGTGGCAGGTCGCGCAGGCAAAGTCGTGGGTTCCGCCGCGGAAATAAAAAAGCTTCTCACCGACGCGATACGCCTCGGCTTCCTTGGCGTGTCGCATCGGCACGTTCATCTTCACGCCACGCGACTCCGAAGTGACGTACGCGGTCAGCGCCTCGAGGTCGGATTTCCTGTCGTTGCCGTTGCCGAACGGGTTCTTCTTCGCGTCGGCTTCGGTATAACCCTGCAGTGTCACCATGCACCAGACGAGCCGCGTCTCGAGATCCATGACGCGATCGGCGTCGGCGAAGTACCGCGGCAATTGCGCATACGCGCCCTTGACCACCCCGGCGCCCAAGCCCAGATCGCAGCGCTCCAGCGATACGTTCTTCGGCCCGCGTTGCTGCTTCCACAGCGCTTCGCCGCGTCCCTCCCAAAGCTCGGCCGGGTTACCATCCTGCAGCGCCGCGCGGTACTTGGCAATTTCGTCGGCGGTAGATCCCTGCGCGAGCAGCGACGGCGCGATCGCCAGCGCCACGAGCGCGACTGCGGCGCGCACAGCCTTCATGCAATCACCGTTTCGTCGGTCCGTTTGTCGCCCCGGTTGTCCATCCAGCTGATCGCGATCCTGTCGCCCTTCGCGCCGCCCTTGAACTTGAACGATAGGAACGGGTTCTTCGACACGGCCGTTCCCCACTGCGCCGAGAGCACGGTCCTGCCGTTCCAGGTCACGATGACGTTCTGGATGAACCACGCGGGGATCGTCTGGCCCTGCGCATCCTTGCGCTGGCCGGTCTCCATCTCGTGGCTCATCAATACCTTGACCTCGGTGGAATCGCCGAGGGTGGTCGCGCGGATTTTCATCGGGTCGGCCATGTCATCCTCCGCAGCCGCCCAAGGTTACTTTAATGTCCTTCGCGGCGACGTAATACTTGCCATCGGCCTTGACCAGCGCATAGACATTCGAGCTTTGCGCCATCTTCACGCGCGTCGAGATCGACGTTTCGGTGCCGGTGGGAATATCGAATACCGCGGCCAGCAGGTTCGGGTTTTTTTCGATCAGGATTGCGATCGACTCGGTCTTCGGAATATTGCTGGTAACGCCGATCGGGACCACGGCGCCGTTCTCGGCGATTTCCGGGGTCTGGAAAAAAACGATGTCCTTGCTTTGTGCAGGATCGCCGCCTCCGAGTGCTTTCATCGTATCGGTCAGACTGTGGGTATCGAACGCGGCCTTGTTCCACGTCTGCGCCTGCGCCAGCGCTTCTTCGGGCTTGATCCATCCCGCCGCGAGAAGCAGGCCGAGGAGCGTCATTCCCCCGCCCGATTGGATCAACCTTCTTCGCATCTCATCCATACCGGCTCTCCGTCGAAGGCGCGTTATTCTATCAGGCGGCCAGCGCCGCGGCGCCGAGCAACAGCGGCGTCGCGCCACCGGAAGACTTGCGCGGGCAATTGGACGTGCGAGTCAATCGGCTAACGCCATCATAGCCGATCGAACGACCGACGTCGCTTCGGCGCTCGTCAGAGCGGAGCCGACGCCAGCGGTCAGTGGATCGTCGCGCTGGTAAGAAAGCGCAGCAACGCGCCCGATTTGAGGAGATATGCGCCGTCGCCCACGTACTCGGCGCCGTCGAGCTCTTCGCGGACGAAGGTAACCTCCGTCTCGCCCAGCTTGAGCTCCATGACGACGTCGTCAGCGAAGGTTGCCTCATCCGGGGCGCGCAGGTATCCGGTCTCGAACACGATCCCATTCACCTGCACGAAATCCGCGTCGCGCATCGCTTCCGCCAGTGGTATCGAGTCAGCTTTCATCGAGTCATACGACATCGCAGAGAATGCGACGCCGTGACCATTAGATGCGGCCGGCCGGCGCAGGTTCAATACCGCGGTAGGATGTGCGCCGGCAGTCGCCTAGGACGCCCGCCTACACCACGGCGACCAACTCGCGGACGAAGTTGGGCAGCGCGAAGCCGGCGCGGTGCACGCCGCCGTTGTAGTACTGCAGATTGCCGATCTTGCGCTGGGCAATCCGGCGATCGACGTCGAGCGGAGTCAGGTATGCAGGGTTGAGCGTTGCCGACGCGCTCGCCATCATCCACAGCCCGCCGTACAGCGGAACGCAAACGAGATACGGCGTGACGATCGCGAACGCTGCACGCAGATTGGCGAGGCCGGCACGGATGCGGTCGGGATGCGCGACCGGCGAGGCGATGTGCAGCGTGAGCGCGCCGGTCGGATTGAGCCTCGCGGCGCAAGCGCGATAGAAGTCGGCGGTGTACAGCGGCTCCGAAGGTCCGCCGGGGTCTGTAAGATCGAGCACGATCAGATCGAAAGTCTCGGTCGTGCTGCGCACGAACGCCAATCCGTCCTCGACTTTGAGCGCAAGGCGCGAGTCCGAAAACGCCCCGCGATGGACGGCACCGAAGTACTTGCGCGCGATGTCGATCACGGCGAGGTCGATCTCGACCAGCGTCACCGACTTAATCGTCGGATACTTGAGCAACTCTTCCGCCGATCCGCCGTCGCCGCCGCCGATGACGAGCGCCTTCTCCGGCGCCGGATGCGCGATCGCAGCGGTATGGACGAGGTTTTCGTGGTAGAAGAACTCGTCCTTCTCCGAAGTCATGAAGTGGCCGTCGAGCCGGAACAGCGTGCCGAACGGCACGGTGTCGTGAACTTCGACCGCCTGGAATGGCGACTGAAAGCGCTCGAATTCGCGCGCCGAGCGGACGAAAAAACCGGTTTCGGCAGTCAGGTACTCGGTAAGCAATCCGGGCTGCACGTCGCCGACAGCCTTGTCTTCAGGCATCGCGCCCCCCGCGATGGATCGCCTGAAACTTCGTGTGTTGCGGCATCAGCGCGTCCTGCATGCTGCGGAACAGCAACTCGGCTTTGGCCGTGTTGTCGGTCGTGTAATTGCAGACGTAGACGTCGATCGTCACGAAGCCGTGCTCGGGCCAGGTGTGAATCGCGAGATGCGACTCGGCAAGCAGCACTGTGCCGGTGACCCCCTGCGGCTCGAATTGGAAGAAACGGTCGCCGACAATGGTCATCCCGGAGGCCTCGGATACGCGCAGGCATAACGTGCGCAACGGCCCCGCGCGCGTCATCTCCGGCAGGTCGGCCGCGCAGCCATACCATTCTCCGAGCAGATGGATGCCGTCCATTGTTGTTCTCCCCCAGCGCCATAGTGCCTGGTTGCAGTACGATTAAGCTGGTGATTATTGCCCAAAATCGATGCCTGGGCGATAATTTTAACGCTTTGCAGCAGCGCTACGCGGGCGCGTGAGCGCCGCAGGCGCCGACTGCACGTCCTGATCCGTTGCTTCTTCTCCAATGACCGCACCGTTGACCGTGCCGACCCGGGTGTCCACTCCTGTGGTCCGCCCTGCTCCCGATCCGGCATTGCTCGCCAATGCCATCCGCGCGCTCGCGATGGACGCGGTGCAGGCGGCGAACTCGGGCCATCCCGGGATGCCAATGGGCATGGCCGAAATCGCTGTTGCGCTGTGGAATCGGCATCTGCGGCACAACCCCGCGAACCCGCATTGGCCCGACCGTGATCGCTTCGTGTTGTCCAACGGTCACGGGTCGATGCTGCAGTATGCGCTGCTCCATCTGTCCGGCTACGCGCTGCCGCTCGAGGAACTGAAGCGTTTCCGCCAGCTGCACTCGAAGACGCCCGGCCATCCGGAGCTCGGCGTCACGCCCGGCGTCGAGACTACAACCGGACCGCTCGGCCAGGGACTCGCCAACGCGGTCGGCATGGCGCTTGCGGAAAAGCTGCTGGCTGCGGAATTCAACCGCCCCGGCCACGCGATCGTCGACCATCACACATATGTTTTCGTCGGCGACGGCTGCCTGATGGAGGGGATCTCGCACGAGGCCTCTTCGCTCGCCGGGACACTGAGATTGGCCAAGCTCATCGCGTTCTACGACGACAACGGCATCTCGATCGACGGCGAGACCAAGGGCTGGTTCACCGACGATACGCCGCGCCGCTTCGAGGCGTACGGTTGGCATGTCATCGCCGATATCGACGGCCACGACGCCGAGGCGGTCGACGCGGCGATCCGTGAAGCCCACGCGGTCACCGATCGTCCGACGCTCGTCTGCTGCAAGACCCTCATCGGCAAGGGATCACCCAACCGCGCCGGCACCGAGCTCGCGCACGGCCAGGCATTGGGCGAGAAGGAAGTCGCGCTGACGCGCGAGGCGCTGGGCTGGAAATACCCGCCGTTCGAGATACCGCAGGCGGCGTACGAAGGTTGGAACGCCCGCGAATCCGGCGCGCTGCTCGAGGGCGACTGGAGCGCCCGCTTCGCCGCGTACAAGGCGGCGTATCCGGAGCTTGCTGCCGAGTTCGAGCGGCGTACGGCCGGCGCCCTCCCTCCGGCGTTCGCCGAAACCGCGGCTGCGCTGGTGCGGCAGCAGGACGCTAAAGCCGAATCGATCGCCACCCGCAAAGCATCGCTGCAGGCGCTCGAGGCGCTCGGGCCCGCGCTGCCGGACTTGATCGGCGGCGCCGCCGATCTTACCGGGTCGGTGTTCACCCAATGGTCGGGCAGCAGGACGATAACCTCGAGCGATCCCGGCAATTATGTCTACTTCGGCGTGCGCGAATTCGGCATGAGCGCGATCGCCAACGGTCTCGCGGCGCACGGCGGGTTCATTCCGTACGTCGGCACGTTCCTGACCTTTTCCGACTATGCGCGCAACGCCGTGCGCATGGCGGCGCTGATGAAGCTGCGCTCGATCTTCGTGTACACGCACGATTCGATCGGGCTGGGCGAGGACGGCCCCACGCATCAGTCGATCGAGCATGTCTCGGCGCTGCGGCTGATTCCGCACCTGGACGTATGGCGCCCCTGCGATACGGTCGAGTCAGCGATAGCCTGGGTGAGCGCGATCGAGCGCGGCCACGGCCCCTCGTGCCTGCTGTTCACGCGCCAGAACGTGGCGTTCCAGAAGCGCGACCAAGCGCAGATCGCCGCAATCCGGCGCGGCGCGTACGTGCTCGCCGACTGGACGCACAA
This sequence comes from Betaproteobacteria bacterium, assembly GCA_005888955.1. Classification (GTDB taxonomy): domain Bacteria; phylum Pseudomonadota; class Gammaproteobacteria; order Burkholderiales; family Casimicrobiaceae; genus PALSA-1003. Next base: position 3,316 of record VBCS01000271.1, on the reverse strand, counting down.
TACTCCGGAGGCCAAGCGGGTCATCCTCATCGCGACCGGCTCGGAAGTCGCACTGGCGATGGGCGCGCGCGATGTGCTCGCGGCCGAGGGCCTCGCCGTCCGCGTGGTATCGATGCCGTCCACCAGCGCCTTCGACCGCCAGGACGCGCGCTACCGCGACGCCGTCCTGCCGCGAGGCGTTCCGCGCGTCGCGGTCGAAGCGGGCGTATCCGACTACTGGCGCAAATACGTAGGGCTCGACGGCGCGATCGTCGGCATCGACGCGTTCGGCGAGTCCGCTCCGGCCGGCGCGCTGTTCAAGCACTTCGGCTTCAGCGTTGAGAACGTCGTCGCCACCGTGCGGCAGGTGATTTGACAGCGAGACACGCGGCGCGGAGAACAACTGATTTTTCCAGCGCGTGCTCGTGTTTCTGTGTCTCTTTGTGAGATAGACCTTCTAACAGGACGCACCCATGACCATCAAAGTCGCGATCAACGGCTATGGCCGCATCGGCCGCAATGTCCTTCGCGCGCATTACGAAGGCGGGAAAAGCCACGATCTCGCGATCGTTGCGCTTAACGACCTCGGCAGCCCGGAGACCAACGCGCACCTGACCCGTTACGACACGGTGCACGGCAAGTTCCCGGGCAAGGTCGAGGTCGACGGCGATGCGATGGTGGTGAACGGGGACCGCATCAAGGTTCTTGCGCAGAAGAACCCGGCCGAGCTGCCGTGGACCGCGCTCGGCGTCGACGTCGTGCTCGAAAGCACGGGGTTGTTCACGACCAAGGAAAAGGCTTCGGCGCACCTCAAGGGTGGCGCGAAAAAGGTCGTGATCTCCGCACCCGGCGGCAAGGACGTCGACGCGACCGTCGTATACGGCGTCAACCATACGACGCTCAAGGCTTCGGACACGGTGATTTCCAATGCATCGTGCACGACCAACTGCCTCGCGCCGCTGGTGAAGCCGTTGCACGACAAGATCGGCGTCGTCAATGGCCTGATGACGACGATCCACGCGTACACCAACGATCAGGTGCTGACCGATGTCTACCATGAGGATCTGCGGCGCGCACGTTCGGCAACGATGAGCATGATCCCGACCAAGACCGGCGCGGCGGCCGCCCTGGGTCTGGTCCTTCCGGAACTCAACGGCAAGCTCGACGGCTACGCCATCCGCGTCCCGACGATCAACGTGTCGATCGTCGATTTGTCATTCATCGCCGCACGCGATACGACCGTCACTGAAGTCAATGCCATCATGAAGGCCGCGTCGGAGTCCGGTCCTCTCGCCGGACTGTTGGGCTACAGCACAGGGCCGCTGGTGTCGGTCGATTTCAATCACGATGCGCGCTCGTCGGTGTTCGATGCGACATTGACCAAGGTGTCGGGGCGGCTGGTCAAGGTGTCGAGCTGGTATGACAATGAGTGGGGCTTCTCCAACCGCATGCTGGACACGACGATGGCGCTGATGGCGGCGCGATAGGCGTCGCTCGCTGGTCATGCACAACCCCTTCACGATCCATCCCGCGTCCGTCGGAGAAACCTACGGCCGGCACTTCCGCTTCGCGCTTGCGTTCGGCGCGCGCATGACGCTGGGAGGCCTGGCAGCGGCGGTCCATGCCATTTTTCCTTTTCTGTTCATCACGACCGCGAGCCGCGCGCTCGAAGAGCTCAACGCGATGCGCGATCGCAATGCACGGCGCGTTGCGTCCGACTGATTCGAGCCGAGCCGCCGCATGACCGCGCTCAAGCGCCGCAGGACGATCACGGCGCGATCACCGACGACACGCGCGTCCGCGCTTCGGTCCCGGCGATCCGCGACGCGCTCGATCACGGCGCTGCGGTGATGGTGACCTCGCACCTCGGTCGGCCCACCGAGGGGCAGTTCAGTCCGGCCGACTCGCTCGCGCCCGTCTCGCAGCGACTCTCCGAGCTCCTCGGGCGTGAGGTACCGCTGATTCGCGACTGGGTCGACGGCGGCGCGTGGCATTCGAACCTCAAGCCGGGCGACGTCGTGCTGCTCGAGAACTGCCGTTTCAACAAGGGCGAAAAGAAGGACGACGAGACACTGGCGCGAAAAATGGCGCGGTTGTGCGACGTCTACGTCAACGACGCCTTCGCGACCGCGCATCGCGCCGAGGCGACGACGCACGGCATCGCCCGCTTCGCGCCCGTTGTGTGCGCCGGTCCGCTCCTCGCCACTGAGCTCGACGCGCTTGGGCGCGCGCTGGCGCAGCCCAAGCGGCCGCTGGTGGCCGTCGTCGGCGGCGCCAAAGTATCGACCAAGCTTACCGCGTTAAAAGCACTAAATCGCTCGCGGAGCCGGATCTCGTCGGCGAAGCCAAGGCGATCCTCGTCGCGTTTCCGGGCAAAGTGCCCGTCCCGGTCGATGTTGTCATCGCGCGCGAATTCACCGCGACCGCAACCCCCGTTCTGAAGGCGGTCGAGAACGTCGGGACCGATGACATGATCCTCGACATCGGCCCGCAAACCGTGCTGGCGCTGCGCTCGCTCATCGCCCGCGCCGGCACGATCGTGTGGAACGGACCGCTGGGCGTGTTCGAGTTCGACGCCTTTGCCGCCGGGACCAGGGAGCTCGCGCGGGCGATCGCCGAGTCGCCCGCCTTTTCCATCGCCGGAGGCGGCGACACGATCGCCGCGATCAACAAGTTCGGCGTCGCGGATCGCATCGGCTACATCTCGACCGCCGGCGGCGCCTTCCTCGAATTCCTCGAAGGCAAGACGTTGCCGGCCGTGGCGATCCTGGAGCAACGCAACCGGACGCAATGAAGCGCTAGGAGACCGAATGCAGCGCGCCACCAAGATCGTCGCGACACTGGGCCCGGCCAGCAGCACGCAGGACGTGCTGAACCGCATGCTCGCCGCGGGCGTCGATGTCGTCCGGCTCAACTTCTCGCACGGCGCCGCCGCCGACCACGAGGAGCGTGCGCGCCTGGTGCGCGACGCTGCACGGTCGCTCGGCCGCGAGGTCGCCATCATGGCTGATTTGCAGGGCCCGAAGATACGCATCGGCAAGCTCGCGAACGGCAAGGTAACGCTCAAGACCGGCCAGCGCTTCATCCTCGACGCGGACTGCGAGCTTGGGAACGAAGAGCGCGTCGGGCTCGACTACAAGGAGCTGCCTCGCGACGTCGCGCCCGGAGACGTGCTGCTGCTCGACGACGGCTTGATCAGGCTGGGCGTCGAATCCGTGCTCGGCAACGAAATCACCACGCGGGTCGAAGTCGGCGGCGCGCTCTCGAACAACAAGGGCATCAACCGGCTGGGCGGCGGCCTCACCGCGCCGGCGCTCACGGCTAAGGACATGGACGA
>VBCS01000270.1 GCA_005888955.1 Betaproteobacteria bacterium | reverse complement strand
CGAGACCGATAAACGCGGCGACCGCGCCTACGCGCGGGTCGCCGGCGCGTAGCGCCGCGATTTCGCGCGCGACGTCGAAGTCTCCGGTCTGAACGCGAACCGGCATCGTCGTCTAGCCACCCGTCACCGGGGGAAACAGGGCGACCTCATCGCCAGCTTTGACCGGCGTATCGGGTCGGGCAACGTCGTAGTTGACCGCGACGCGCACCGCGCGCCCGGGCGCAAGCTCGGCCGCCCAGGCGCCCCCGCGCGTACGCAGCCAGGCCAGCAGCGCCGCCACGGTGCCGACTTCGTGCGGCGGCTCAACCTTTTCGCCAGACGTACCCAGCGTTTCGCGCAGGCGCGCGAGATACACGAGCGTTATCACAGGAGCATCTTACCGCTGGCGAACCTTCTTGCACCATCGCGCGTGCCGCCGCGTCGCGCAGCCGCCTCAAACAAAAACGCCGGCGGTATCACTCCGCCGGCGTGTACAGCTGAAGATGCAGCTCAGAACCGGTATTGCACCCCGATCGAGACCTGATCGGAGTCGGGCATTCCGCTGCCGATCATTTCCCCGGCAAAGCGGCCGAAGCGCGCGTATTCGACGCGCAGCCCCAATGAATGCGTGACGTCATAGCGCAAGCCGACGCCGTAATTCACGCCATCGCGCTGCCGCCGCGGATCGCTCTGCACCAGCGATGCGCCGGAGAAGAACGGGCGCGGATCGCTCTGCGCATAACCCAGGCGACCGTAGAGCGACAGGCGGCGGATCACTTCCCAACTGGTGTAGACGTCCGCGTTCCAGGTTCGCGTCGCGAAATCGCCGAGGGTGAGCCCCAGTCCCGGCCCGACGGTCAGACCCGCGCGACTGGGCCGCAACGCATACTTGTCGGCGGTATTGAAAGCGGCCTCGACGGCGAGATCGTTCTTCCAGCGATAGCCACCGAATACCAGCGAGCGCTGATCGGCGTCGTCGGAGACGGGCGTGGTGAACCGGCTCCATGCAAGAGGTTGGTCGCCTAGCATGAGGCCGCCCGATTCTGCACCGTGATCGCGCATCGAGACGCCGCCGTAGAAACCGCTCTGGGCGAATACGGTCGCGGCGGTGCAAATCCCCAGCGCCGCACCGAGCATCCCCAGAAGTATTTGTTTCTTCACGACTTTCAGCCCCACTATCCACCTGCGATCCACTACGGATGCACAGGATGTCCACAAATCGACCTTACCCCCAAGCCCCCGTCCAAGTCAATTCCGGCGTGTCTCCAGACTCACCTGGCGGAGGATGAATGTTGCAACGGCGTCAGGGTCCCCCAGGGGCAGGACCGGGAGCGCAGTCGCCAACAGCCCGTCGGTCGCCACCGCGACGATTTCCGGGTCGCGCGGGTGCAGCAACGGCTTTCCGACGCTCTCCCGGTAGACCTCGAGCTTTGGGATCGGGGAACCCTTGAAACCCTCGACCAACGCCAGGTCGCAGGGTGACAGCCGTTGGAGCGCCTCGTCGAGCGTGAGTTCCGGCCTTCCCCGCAGCTCGTGCTGCAACGCCCAGCGCGCAGCGGAGGTCACCAGCACCTCGCGGCATCCCGCTTCGCGATGCCGGAACGAATCCTTACCCGGCTGGTCGAGGTCGAACTCGTGATGCGCGTGCTGACCAGCGACACTGTCAAACCGTGCGCGATGAAACGCGGGATCAATTGCTCGATGAGCGTCGTCTTGCCGCTGCCGGACCAGCCGGCGAATCCGAACACGCGCATCGCTGGCTTCAATGCTGCCCGATGACCGAGGTGATGAACTCACGCTTGGCGTAGGTGTAGTCCTTGGGATCGCGCACGCCTAACTGGAGAATCGTGCGTTTCTTCGCCTGATAGGCATCGCGCAGCGCCGGGTCGGCGCGCAGCACGTCGCGGAAGCGCCGCAGCGTTTCCTTTTCCGGACTGTTCAAGTCGATCAAGTGCACGTGCAGACGGTAGCGCTTGCCCGCGTACTGGATCGCGCCGACTCGCATCGGCCGCTCCTCGGGAAAAATATGGCCCACCATCTGGTGCTGGAAGCCGAGCGCGTCGATCGCCTCGCGCGTCGCCTCGAGCTTGCCCGGCGGATACATCGCCATCAGATCGACGATGCCCTTGCCCGCGCAGCCGGGAATGGCAGTGCTGCCGATGTGCTCGACCTCGGTCCACGGAGCCGCGCCTTCGATGAGCGCGGCGGCCCGCGCCGCGACGTCGATCGCGCCGGGATCGTACTCGACATACCCGGTGTGCGAGTTCGAGTACGGAAAGATCTGCGGCGTACGTTTCACTCGCGAGCGCCGGTTGTCGCGGCTGCGAGCACAGGCCGATGCGTTGTGCGCACGGCTCCTCCCATGTTTTCTGGCGCCGATTGTAACCCGTATACTAGCGACGTCTGCACGACCGGCACGCGACGCTGGGTAGCCGGGCTGAGCGCGCAGCGCGATGGGCGGAGAAGTTATGTAGCCCTGGCTGAGCGCAGCGATGCCCGGGACCACCGTAGCGTCACGCTCGCCGTCGCTGCTCATTGGGTGAATGGACTATGGCGCATTCCTATTCCCTTGCCGTCCAACCGCTGCTCGGTAGCGTGGCCGATGCGATCGAGAACGTCGTCAGCGGCGTGCCCGAAAGCCACGAGCGCTCAGTGGAGGATCCGGATGCCGCGGCGCGCCGGTTGGCGCGCAAGGCCGCGAGACGGGCCGCCGCGCTCTCGGGTGCGCTCGCGCTCCCGCCCGGCTTTTTCGGACTGTTGACGGTGCTGCCGGATCTGGTCGCGATCTGGCGCATCCAGGCGCAGCTCGTCGCCGACATCGCCGGGCTCTACGGCAAGGACATGCAGCTCACGCGTTCGCACATGCTCTACTGCCTGTTCCGGCACGCGGCGAGCCAGCTCACGCGCGACTTCGCGGTGCGCGCCGGCGAGCGCTTGGTCATCCAACAGTTATCGGGCGGCGCGCTGCGGAGCGTGCTTACCGGCGTAGGGATATCGGTGACGCAGCGCGTCGCCGGCACGACGGCGAGCCGCTGGCTGCCGGTCGTCGGTGCCGCCGCAGTGGCGGGCTACGCGTACTTCGATACGCTGCAGGTGGCGAAGACGGCGGTGAGAATGTTGGAGGGCGTGGTGTTGGACGTTGATTCGGAAGCCTGATTGCGCGTTGGCTGCCGCGTCGCATCGACTGGTTGCGCCTGAGGCAGCTGTTCAGGTGATGCCGCTCACGACAACGACATGCCTCCCATGGATCGCTACCCGCGCGACCTGATCGGGTATGGCGCGCATCCGCCGCATGCACGGTGGCCGGGCGGCGCGCGCATCGCGGTGCAGATCGTCCTCAATTACGAGGAAGGCTCCGAGAATTCGGTGCTGCACGGCGACGCTGCATCGGAAACGTTCCTGTCCGAGATCATCGGAGCGCAGCCGTTTGCGATGCGCCACCTGAGCATGGAGTCGCTCTACGAATACGGCTCGCGCGCCGGGCTGTGGCGTTTGCTGCGCCTGTTTCGCGAGCGGCGCATTCCGGTGACTATCTTCGGCGTGGCGATGGCGCTCGAGCGCAATCCCGCCGCGGTCGCGGTGATGCTCGAGGACGGCCATGAAATCGCGAGCCATGGCTGGCGCTGGATTTCCTACCAGCAGATGGACGAAAAAACCGAGCGCGAGCACGTCTCGCGCGCGGTCGTCGTGATCAAGCGGCTGACCGGCAAGGCGCCCGAAGGCTGGTACACCGGGCGCGACAGCCCGAACACGCGGCGGCTTGTCGTCGAGCACGGGGGCTTCGTCTACGACGCCGACTCCTACGCCGACGACCTGCCCTACTGGGCCGAGGTCGAAACCAAGAGCGGCGTGAAGCCTCATCTCGTCGTGCCCTACACGCTCGACACCAACGACATGCGCTTCGCAACGCCGCAGGGCTTCAACAGCGGCGGGCAGTTTTTCGCCTACCTGCGCGACGCCTTCAACGTGCTCTACACCGAGGGCGATCCGGCGGGGCTCGATGCGCCCAAAATGCTGTCGATCGGGCTGCACTGCCGCATCGCCGGCCGGCCGGGCCGGCTCGCGGCGCTCGCCCGCTTCCTCGATTACATCCGGAACCACGATGCCGTCTGGATCGCGCGCCGCATCGACATCGCCCGGCACTGGCTTGCGGTGCATCCGTACGCGGCGAAGACATGACACTCGCAGAGCTCAATGCGCGCGACCGCCGCTGCTTTGTCGTGGCGCTGGGCGGCGTCTTCGAGGATTCGCCGTGGGTCGCGGAAGCCGCCTGGCCGCGACACCCATTGGCGACGCTCGACGCGCTCTACCGCGCGATGGTCGATGCCGTTCGCAGCGCGGGGGAAGACGCACAGCTCGCGCTCATCCGCGCGCATCCGGAGCTGGCCGGCAAGGCGGCCGTCCGCGGCCGGTTGACGGCGGATTCGAAGGCGGAGCAATCCGGCGCCGGGCTCAACCAGTGCTCGCCGCAGGAATTCGCGCGGCTGCAGGAACTCAATCGCGCCTATAACGCCAAGTTCGGATTTCCGTTCATCCTCGCGGTGAAGGGTCTCGACCGGGGCGCGATCATCGAGCGCTTCGCCGAGCGCCTCGAGCGCGATCGCGCCGCCGAATTCGAGGAAGCGCTGCAGCAGATCGCGCGCATCGCCTGGTTGCGCCTG
>VBCS01000269.1 GCA_005888955.1 Betaproteobacteria bacterium | reverse complement strand
TATACAACACCGTGCGCCGTGGCGGCAAGGAACTGCTGGCGAAGCTGCCGCCGGTCAAGGAGCTGGCCAAGCGCTGGGAAGAGCACACCAAGGGCATGGTGCTGCCGGGCACGCTGTTCGAGGAGTTCGGCTTCAACTACATCGGTCCGATCGACGGACACGATCTCGGCACACTGGTAAAGACGCTCTCGAACGTGAGACAGCTTTCCGGTCCGCAACTGCTGCACGTGATGACGGGCAAGGGACACGGCTATCCGAAAGCCGAGGCCGATCCGATCCTCTATCACGGCGTGACGAAGTTCGACCCCGCGGTCGGCTACGCTCCCAAGCCGGCGACGAAGCCCACGTACACGCAGATCTTCGGTGACTGGCTGTGCGACATGGCGGCGCGCGACGTGCGGCTGATCGGCATCACGCCGGCGATGCGCGAGGGCTCGGGACTCGTGCGCTTCTCGCAGGAGTTTCCCGACCGTTACTTCGACGTCGGCATCGCCGAGCAGCATGCGGTGACGTTCGCCGCCGGGCTCGCCTGCGAAGGATTGAAGCCCGTCGTCGCGATCTACTCGACGTTCCTGCAGCGCGCGTACGATCAGTTGATCCACGACGTCGTGCTGCAGAACCTGCCGGTGGTGTTCGCGATCGACCGCGGCGGGCTGGTCGGCGCCGACGGCCCGACGCATCACGGGAGCTTCGATCTCACCTATCTGCGTTGTCTGCCCAACACGACGGTCATGGCGCCTGCCGACGAGAACGAATGCCGGCGGATGCTGACCACTGCCTTCACGCTCGATACGCCTGCCGCGGTGCGCTATCCGCGCGGCGCGGGGCCGGGCGTGGCCGTCGAGCGCGAGCTCAAACCGCTGGCGGTCGGCAAGGGCGAGATCCGCCGCGATTCGCGTCGGCGGACGCACCGCCTCGGTATTCTCGCCTTCGGCAGTATGCTGCATCCGGCGTTGGCCGCGGCGGAGGAGATCGACGCGACGGTCGCCAACATGCGCTTCGTCAAGCCGATTGACACCGAGCTGATCACCTACCTCGCGCGCACGCACGAAGCGCTGGTGACCGTGGAAGAGAATGTAGTCGCCGGCGGCGCCGGCAGTGCGGTCGCGGAAGTCCTGGCGGCGGAGGGCTTCGCCGTGCCGATGCTGCACCTCGGGTTGCCGGACGAGTTCGTCGACTACGGCGATCCTGCGCTGCAGCTCAAGCACTGCGGGCTCGATGCGCAGGGAATCGCAGCGTCGATTATTGCGCGCTTCGGCGCTCTGCACGGCGACATCGTCGCGCCGGCGGTCGTGGTCAACCTCGCCAAGCCGGCGGCGTAGCCCGCGGATACTGGACCAGCTTTGCCGCTTCGCGCTCGAAATTGTCGCGGCGCGACAACAAACGCGCTTGGTTGCTGGAAACAAGCGAATAGCGCCTAAGCCGGGTCAGCCGATCGTTGACCTCTTGGCAAGCTTTTTCGCTTGTCACCCAAAGCGTCGGATCGATGCGCCGCAGATCGAATGCACCCGAATAGCTGCGCAGCGTCTTGCGGCCGCGCTTGTCGAAGTATTCGTGGAAATACGACATCGCGAGCTCGCGCAGGCTGCGGTACACCGGATCGCGATAGCGCAGCTGCGCGCCGTTGTGCTTGGAAATCGCGCCCCAATGCCGCCCGCCGCGGAACAGCGCGAGGACGTGCGGAAAATCGCTCGCGTCGCAGTCCATGAACATCACGAGCGGCGGCTTGCCGTGGATCCACAGCGCGCAGGCGGCGACGAACGCGCCCTCGATGCAGTGCGCGCGGCGCTGCCGCAGGACTTGCCGCAGCGACAGTATCGTCTCGCCGCCGATCTCGTGATTAGCCGGGATCGCGTTGACGAACAGCTGGATCTTCTGCGGCGTGTTGAGCCGCTTCAGGATCGCAAATTCGGCGCGCGTGAGCCCCAAGTCCTCGCGGCGGGCGCGCTTTCTGCGCATGCTCAGAGCCATGCGTCGATATCATACGCCGTACCCACGACGCGCACCGTGCTTGCGACGCCGTGAGAAAGCTGGGTACGATCTACCCCTTGTCGCGTCGTACTATCGGGCGGCGCGGCGTAACAAAACAAGACCGCACGCGGTCGCGATCGGTGTCGCGAACGCGCATCACTGGAGGAAATCGACTATGACCATCACCCAAGGCCCCGTCGGTCACCGCGACAGTCGTTTGCTGCGTTCCTTGACGGCCGCGGCGCTGGCCTGCGCCGGGCTACTCATCGCCGCGCCTGCATTCGCGCAACTCGAGATCAAGCTCGGCCATGTCGGGGAGCCGGGCTCGCTCTTCCAGCAGAGTGCAGACGAGTATGCCAAGCGCGCCAACGCCAAGCTCGCCGGCAAGGCCAAGGTCGTGACGTTCGGCTCGAGCCAGCTCGGCGGTGACAAGGAGTTGCTGCAGAAGCTCAAGCTCGGCACGGTCGACATGGCGCTGCCCTCGACGGTGATGAGCTCGGAAGTCGATCTGTTCGGCATCTTCGAGATGCCATACATCGTCAAGGATCGCGCACACATGGGCCGCATCGAAAAAGAGATCTTCTGGACCAAGCTCGAGCCCGCCGCGGAGAAGAAGGGGCTCAAGGTACTGGCGGTGTGGGAGAACGGCATCCGCCATATCACGAACAGCAAGCGCCCGATCAAGGTTCCGGCTGATCTGAAAGGGATCAAGCTGCGCGTGCCGGAAGGCGTGTGGCGGGTGAAGATGTTCCAGGCCTACGGCGCGAATCCCAGCCCGATGAAGTTTTCCGAGCTCTTCACCGCGCTGCAGACCGGCGTGATGGACGGTGAGGAGAATCCCTTTACGCAGATCTACTCGGCCAAGCTGCAGGAAGTCCAGAAGTATCTGTCGCTTTCCGGCCACGTCTATACCCCGGCATATCTCACCGTCGGCACGACGCACTGGAATACGCTCCCGGCAGACGTGCGCAAGATCCTCGACGACACGGCGAAGGAGACGCAGGCGTTCGTTTATGAAACCGCTGCAAAGGACGACACGGCCTTGCTCGACAAGCTCAAGCAGGCCGGCATGCAGGTCAACGAGGTCGACAAGGAAGCCTTCGTCGCCGCGAGCAAGCCGATCTACGAGGAGTTTGGCAAGGAAGTGCCGGGCGCCAAGGAATTGATCGACCGCGCGACCGCGCTGCGGCAGTGAGCGAAAAGGGGGAGCACGGCAACGGCGGCGCGATGAAGCGCTTCCGCGAGCGCTACGGCCGCCTGCTCGAGTGGGTCGTCGTCGCGCTCATGGTGGTTCTCGCGGTGGAAGTAACGCTCGGCGTTATCTTTCGCTTCATCGGCAGCTCGCTCATCTGGTACGTCGAGGTCGCGTCGGTGCTGCTGGCGTGGTTGACGTTCTACGGTTCGGCGCTCGCCTCGGTCAAGCGCGCGCACATCGGCTGCCCCGAGCTCGTGGAGCGGATGCCCTGGCGCGCGCGGCGCGCTGTGAACATCGGCGCACAGCTGCTGGTGATCGCGTTCTTCGCGCTGCTCGGCGGCGTCGGTGTCTGGATCACGCCGATTCTCGCCACCGATACGCTGGTAAGCCTGCCCTGGATTCCGATGAGCGTCGTGCAGTCGGTGATTCCGATCGCCGCGGCGCTGATCATCGTCGCCGAATTCACGCATCTGGTGGAGCTCATTGCCGCCAAGCGACCGCCGCCACAAGCCGGAGGCGTAGCGCTTGCCAACGGCACGCAGTAAGCCCCGGAACGGACCGCGATGAGCCTGATGCTGCTCCTCTTCGCCGCCGTTCTGGTGCTGGTCGTGCTCAACGTGCCGATCGCCGTCTCGCTGGGCATCGTGGCGGTCGCGGCGATGGTGACGAGCCACGGCCTGGGCATCCTGCCGAACCTGGCGATCGTCGCGTACAACGGCGCGACCAGCTTTCCGCTGCTGGCGATTCCGCTCTTTATCCTCGCCGGCGCGATCATGAACGCGTCCGGAATCTCGCGGCGGCTGATCGCGTTCGCGTCGTCGCTCTTCGGCTGGGCGCGCGGCGGGCTCGCGCACGTGTCGATCGGCGCGTCGATGTTCTTCGCTGAGATCTCTGGCTCGGCGGTGGCCGACATCGCTGCGCTGGGATCGATCCTGATCCCGGGCATGAAGGCGAAGGGCTATCCGGCACCGCTGGCCGCGGCGGTGATGTCGTCCGCGGCGACGCTCGCGGTCATCATTCCGCCGTCGATCCCCATGATTCTCTATGCCGTCATGGCGGAGACCTCGGTCGTGCAGCTCTTCGTCGCCGGCATCGTGCCCGGGATCATCGGCGGCTTCGGGCTGATGGCAATGGCGTACCGGTTCGCCCGCCGCTACGACCTTCCGCGCGAAGAAGCGTTTGCGCTCAAGCGTGTCGCGAGCACGGCGCGCGACGCGCTCTGGGCGTTCCTGCTGCCGATCATCATCCTCGGCGGCATCTTCGGCGGCGTGGTGACCGCGACCGAAGGCGCAGCGCTTGCGGTGGTCGCGGCCATCGTCGTCGGCTTTTTGATCTATCGCGAGCTCGACGTCGCGCAGCTACGGCAAGCGGTGATCGACGGCGCCGTGCAGACTGCGGTGGTCATGCTGCTGGTGGCGACGAGCGCGCTCCTCGGCACGTATCTCACCGAGGTGCAGGCGCCGCAGCAACTCGCGCAGGCGGTGACGCAGCTCACGCAGAACAAGTGGGCGGTGCTGGCGCTGCTCAACCTGTTGTTCCTGTTGCTCGGCATGTTTCTGCATTCCGCTGCAGCGATCATCCTCGTCGTGCCGGTAGTGATGCCGCTGGTCAAGGCCGCCGGCATTGATCCCGTTCATTTCGGATTGATCGTGACGGTCAATCTGGGCATCGGCCAGCAGACGCCGCCGGTTGCGAGCGTATTGATGGTTGCGAGCGCCATTGCCAAGGTGTCGATCTGGGAGGTCACGCGCGTGAACGTCTGGTTCATCGGCGTGCTGCTCGCGGTGCTGCTCCTGGTGACGTACGTGCCGGTGACCGGGATGGGTCTCGTCCAGCTTTTCTATCGCTAGGAGCAACGGTCATGCCCGAGCTCATCGAAGTCCTTCGCGACGGCGTTATCGCAACCGTGGTGCTCAACCGCCCCGAAAAGCTGAACGCGCTGACCAAGGGAATGTGGCAGGCGCTGGGCGCCGCGATCGATACCCTGTCGGCCGACGACAGCCTGCGCTGCGTCATCCTGCGCGGCGCGGGTGAAAAGGCATTTTCGCCCGGCAATGACATCGCCGAGTTCGCGACCGAGCGCGCCAACAAGCCGCAGGCAATCGCGTATGGGCATCTCATGCACGCGACGCTGCATGCGCTTGCCGCCTGCCGCCATCCTTTGGTCGCGCAGATTCATGGCATCTGCGTCGGCGGAGGGCTCGAGATCGCGGCGCTCTGCGATTTGCGCATCTGCGGCGAGTCTTCCCGCTTCGGCGCTCCGATCAAGAATCTCGGTCTCACGATGGCGTACCCTGAAATGGCGCCCCTGGTGCACTTGGTGGGGTCAAGCGTGGCGCTCGAGATCCTTCTCGAGGGGCGCATCTTCGACGCCGCGGAAGCGAAACAGAAGCGGCTGGTCACGCGTGTCGTGCCCGACGGCGAAGTCGCCGCCGAGACACAGGCGAGCGCCGAGCGCATCGCCGAAGGCGCGCCGCTCGTCGCGCGCTGGCACAAGAAGTTCGCCCGCCGGCTGGCCGATCCGCGGCCGCTCACCGCGGCGGAAGCCGGCGAAGGATTCGACTGCTTCGATACCGAGGACTTCCGCATCGGCTACGCGGCCTTCCTCGCCAAGAAGAAACCGGTGTTCGTTGGGCGATGAGCGGCGTTGCTGCGCAATCGAAGCTACCTCCGCATCCCGGTCCGCTCGCCGGCATGCGCGTGCTCGAGCTGGCACAGATCATGGCCGGGCCCACCTGCGGGATGATGCTTGCCGACCTGGGCGCCGACGTCGTCAAGCTCGAAAAGCTGCCCGGCGGCGATGACGCCCGCGGGTATCGCGAGCCGCGAATCAACGGCGTGTCCGCGCCGTTCCTGATCATGAACCGCAACAAGCGCGGCGTCGCCCTCGACCTCAAGCATCCGCGAGGGCGCGACATTCTGTTGCGCCTGGTCGAGACCGCCGACGTCCTCACCGAGAATTTTCGGCGCGGCACGCTGGAAAAATTCGGTCTCGGCTACGACGTGCTCTCGGCGAAGAATCCGGGATTGATCTACTGCGCGGTGTCAGGCTACGGCCGGAGCGGACCCTTGGGTGACAAGGGCGGCTTCGACCTGATTGCACAGGGCTTCGCGGGCCTCATGTCGATCACCGGCGAGCCCGGGCGCCCACCGGTGAAAACGGGCAATCCGGTCGCCGACATCAACGCCGGCATCCTCGCCTTCGGCGGCATCCTCGCCGCGTACGTACACAAGCTCAAGACCGGCCGCGGGCAGATGGTCGATACCTCGCTCATGGAAGCCGCGCTCCAGCAGACGTATTGGCAGGCTGCGATCTATTTTGCGACCGGCGAGTCGCCTGGCCCCACCGGGTCAGCGCACGTGCTCACCGCGCCGTATCAGGCGTTCCGTGCGCGCGACGGCTGGATGAACATCGGCGGCGCCAACCAGGCGAACTGGGAGCGCATCGCCGAGGTGCTCGGCCATCCCGAATGGCGCGCCGATCCGCGCTTCGCGACGAACTCGGCGCGAATGGAAAATTTGGACACGCTCTCCGCGCTCATGGACACGGTGCTCGTCACGCGCGACAAAGCGGAATGGCTCGCCGCCTTCGATGCTGCGGGAGTGCCCGCCGGTTCGGTACACAACCTCGGGGAAGCGCTCACGCATCCGCAGACGCTCGCGCGCGGCATGGTGGTCGATCTCGTCCACCCCGAGGCCGGCGCGACGCGTGCGTTGGGCTGCCCTCTGCATTTCTCGGCCACGCCTGCGCGCGTCGACCGCCCCGCGCCGCTGCTCGGCGAACATACGCGCGAGGTGCTGCGCGAGTGCGGATACTCTGCGGCCGAAGTCGAATCCTTCATTGCAGAAGGGGTCGTGGCTGCTGCGAGCTAGTGGAGCGTCGTGAATCGAGGAACGCTCGGCATTTATTAGTGCAGCATCGCGGTACAATTGCCAATGTCGACGCAGTGTCGGGCGTGATGCGCGAGGATGCGCCAAAGCAGCCGTCAAATGTAGCGGCACGCCGTGCCTGTAATCGATGCAACCCGTCGTCATCTTCCGCTTCTCGCCGACCGAAGGCCCCGGCCATTTCGGCGAATGGCTGGACGCGCGGGGGCTGCCGTGCCGGCTGGTCGCGCTCGACGAGGGCGAACCCGTCCCCGCCGATCCGCGTGCGTTCTCCGGCATCGCGATGATGGGTGGACCGATGAGCGCGAACGACGACTTGCCATGGAACGCGCCGCTGCTCGGCCTGTTGCGCGGAGCGGTCGCAGCGGACGTGCCGGTTCTCGGCCATTGCCTGGGCGGTCAGCTATTCGCCAAGGCGCTGGGCGCGCGGGTTACGCGCACTGCAGTGCCCGAAATCGGCTGGGGCAAGGTGAAGGTGCTTGCGGCCGACAGCGCGGATCAATGGTTCGGTGGCCGCGATGATTTCTCGACGTTCCAGTGGCACTACGACATCTTTGGATTGCCGCCCGGCGCGGCGCGGGTGCTGACGAACCCCTACAATCCCGATCAGGCGTACACGCTTGGCAAGCACATCGGCTTCCAATGTCACATCGAGATGACCCGGCCGATGGTCGAGACCTGGTGCCGCGCCG
>VBCS01000268.1 GCA_005888955.1 Betaproteobacteria bacterium | reverse complement strand
AGGTGCAGGAGATCCCGGATCGATCGAGCTCGGCGCGCGGCGGCGAGTGATGGCGCGCGGCGGATTGGCCGCGCGGGACTTAGGCAGAGGTTCTGCGGAGGCGGCGGGTTTACGCCTCGCCTGAGCCCACCTTAAGCGTCACCCGCGCGATCGTGCCGCCGCCTTCGCGCGGCAGCAAATCCAGCGCGCCGCCATGGAGGCGGGCGATACGGTCGACGATCGCGAGCCCGAGCCCTGCGCCCGCTGCGCCGCTTCGTGCCGGCTCCCCGCGCGTAAAAGGCCGCTTCAGGCGTTCGACTTGTTCGGTTGGAATCCCCGGCCCGCGATCAGCGACTTCGAGCACCGCCGATCCGTTCGCGTATCGGGTCGTGATTTCGACGGGCGGCGCGCCGTGGCGCAGCGCGTTGTCGACGAGGTTGGTCACGAGGCGCAGGAACGCGATCGCGCGCAGCGGCAATTGCGCGGGGTCGCCGCGCGCGAAGCGCACATCATGTCCGGCACGCTGGTGGCGCTCGACCACCGTCGCGACGATGTCGCTGGGATCGTGCGTTTCCAGCGGTGCCTCACGCCCGTCGCGGGCAAAGTCGAGGAACTGGCTGATGATCCGGTCCATGGCCTCGATATCGTCGACCATGCCTTGCCGCGCCTTCTCGTCGTGCGTTTCGACCTCGATGCCGAGGCGCAGCCGCGCGAGCGGTGTGCGCAGGTCGTGCGAAACGCCGGCGAGGAGCAGCGCGCGATCCTCCTCGATCTGCCGCAGGTTGGACAGCATTTCGTTGAACCCGCGATTGAGGTTCACGATTTCGGACGGGCCGTTTTCGGGCAGGGGCGGGGGCGGCACGCCGTGGCCGACGCTTGCGACTGCGTCGTTGAGCTCTCGCAACGGCCGTGCGAGATAACGGGCAAAGGCGTAGGCACTGGCGAGGAGGACCGCGCCGATGACCACACTCCATTCCAGCGCCCTGGAGGGCGCGTCCTCCGAGGGCCGCGGCGGCAACTGGAAGCCGGCCCAGTAGGCGCGGTCGCCCGCCGCCAGCTTGATCCAGAACATCTGCAGCCGCGGCTGAATGCGCAACTCGGTCTCGGGACCGAGCTCGGCTTGCAAGCGCCGCTCGAGGTCGACCAGCAAGGGGTTCTGCGGCGGGATGCCGACGAAGCGCCGCTCCTGATCCGGCACAATGCGCGCGTGATATTCATCGCCGAACCGAGCCAGCGTCGCGTCGGCGGTGCGTGGATCGGTCGCCGCGAGCGCAGCGCGCAACGAATGCAGTTGCACCAGCTTGGTATCGCTGAATTGACGCGCGAGCAGCGTGGCGCGGTCCTGACGGAACAAGTAGATCGCCGTCGCCTGACTGACAAGAATGACCAGCAACAGCAGTAGCGCGAGGCGCCCGAACAGCGAGCGCGGCCACAATCGCAGTTTCAATCGCCGGTCCTGTCGGTTGCTGGTGTCGCGTCGGGAACGAACACGTAGCCGAAGCCCCACACCGTCTGGATAAACCGCGGCGTCGACGGGTCGGGCTCGACCAGCTTGCGCAGGCGCGAAATCTGCACGTCGATCGCGCGATCGAATACGTCGTGATCGCGGCCGCGCGCGAGCAGCATCAGCTTCTCGCGCGCGAGAGGCTGTCGCGGGTGGGTTGCGAGCACTTTGAGCAGACTGAACTCGCCGGTGGTAAGCGCGACCGGCGTTTCGCCGCGCAAGAGCATTCGCGTCGACAGGTCGAGTACATACGGCCCGAACACGATCTTGCCGTCAGCTGCGGGCCCGCCGGGCGCGAGGAGCTCGGTTCGCCGCCGCAGCACCGCGTGAATGCGGGCCACCAGCTCGCGCGGATTGAACGGCTTGGGAAGGTAATCGTCCGCGCCCATTTCCAGGCCGACGATGCGATCGATGTCTTCGCCCTTGGCCGTAAGCATGATGATCGGGACCGTCTCGCCGGATGCGCGCAGGCGACGGCAGACGGCAAGACCGTCTTCGCCGGGCAGCATGAGGTCGAGGACGACGAGGTGCGGCGGGTCACGCTGCAGTTTCTTGTCGAGCTCGCGCGCATCGGGCAACGCCTGGACCTGCAAGCCCTGTTCCGACAGGTAACGAACGAGAAGATCGCGCAGGCGCGGATCGTCGTCGATGACAAGGATTTTGGGGCTGAGCTGTTTCATCGCATCGCATCGTAAGCGCGCCGCGCTTGAGACGCGGCATCGGCTTGTCACCAATTGTAACCTCCGGCGGAGCGAGCAATGATTCGTTACATAAGCGCTGACCGGGCGCCGCGCCGCGCAGCATAATGCAAGCGTAGGTCGACTCCGCGCGCCTGTAATAGAGCGTTACTCACTCGCGAGCGCCGGAAACGATTGCGTAACGCGATCTGGCTACAGTGACACGACGGCACAGGACGGAGTTGTCGACCCGCTAACTGAATTCGATGAAAGGCACGATGTATGAAACAAGGTTTTTTCGTTGCATTACTCGCCATCGCATTAGGCGGCATCGGCACCTACGCGGTTGGGCAACCATTGCTCGACGGCAATCCTCTGGCGATGCTGGGCAACGTCAAGAGCGACCTCAAACTGAATACGTCGCAGCAGTTGCAATGGGACGCCGTCGTTGCACAAACCAAGGCGGCGCACGATGCGGGGCGCGCGAATTTCGAGCAATTGAAGACCGCGCTTCAAGCCGAGCTCGCCAAGGCTGAACCGGATTTTGCTGCAGTCGCCACGATCGCCGATGGCGTCCGCGGTCAGCACGCGGCTCTGCATAAGCAGACGCGCGATGCATGGCTCGCGCTCTACGCGACGTTTACTCCCGAGCAGAAAGCCGTTGCCCGCGACGCGATCAAGGCCGGGATCGAGCGCATGCAGGCGCGACGGGCGATGCATGACGGCGCTCCGAGCCACTGAAGGCGGCAAGCTTCGCCCGCTCTCTTTCGTTATCCACAGTCGGCTCTCCGGCCGGCGGTCCGGCCCGGCCCTTGAAACGGCCGGGCATTTTTTTTGGGTGTCCAGATAAGATTTTTAAAACAAAAGCTTAAGTAACTAGCGTCGACATGAGCTGACCGACTGGCTCCGCTCTTGCCATAGTCTGGCGCACCCGGTGCAACTCTATGCCTTTTCGCGAGTCGAACGAGGGCTATGACAATGGCATGGACGATGCTATCATTGCTAGCAGATGCAAGCGCCGATATGGGAAACCACTATCGTGCGCCGGCTGGGGCGAGGCGAATGGCGAGCAAGACGGAGAGCGACACGCGTTACTGGCTCATGACGCCGGCGGCTGGGGTGCTCGCGCCGCAGTCTACGCGCAGCTCGGTGCGGCAATGGTTTCGCGTCTGGCGCTGGCCCGCGGGGCTTGTCGCCGGGCTCGTGCTCTGGCTCGCGCTCGTCGCGGTGGTCGGCGCCGCGACGCGCGTCCGCGTTGTATCCGTTGCCGATGCTGAGATTCGGGCGATACCTCTTGAATTGCGGTACTGACTGCAGACCGGGTTTACCCCCCCGACCTTAACCGGTCATCCCGAACCCGGTCTGTTCTTCAAGCGCCCCCTCCCGGGGCGCTTTTTTTCTCCACAGAGTCGACCAAGTAGCGTCGGCTCTACAACGTCGGTGCCGCGACGCACTTTCTCCGCGATCTCGCCGCTCGGGCGCGATCATTTGATCGCAGCCTATCCGCAGTAGCTATGAAAATCGCCAGGTGGGTGTACCGCAGCGCGTCCCGCGGCGACCAGCCGGCTCGACACCGTCTTGAGCTCCTCCGGCAATACGGGCTTCAGCAGAAATTCGAGGCCCGACGCGCGCAGCACATCGAGTGTCGCGGTCGAGGAATCGCCGCTGATGAGCAGCGCCGGCACCGCCCACCCGAGCTCGCGTCGCAGGCGGGCAACGACATCGGTCCCGAGCTCGTCACCCGCCAGGCGATAATCGGCGATCACAAGGTCCGGGTATTCCCCGGATTCGCCCAGCGCTGCGAGCATCGCCTCGCCAGATGCCGCCCCGACGACGGCGGATTCCCACGCGGCGAAGAGCGCCTGCATACCCTCGACGACGATAGCTTCGTCGTCGATCACTGCAATCCGTGCGCCCGCAAGAGTCGTCGCGCGCTGGCTCAGCTCCAGAGGCGCAGCGGATCGCGGTGGCGCGGCGGCCACGCAGGGTACCGCGACGCTGAAACGCGAGCCGCGCCCGGGTTTCGTATCGATGCGCACGGGGTGATCGAGCAGCATGGCGAGTCTGCGCACGATCGCGAGTCCCAGGCCCATGCCCTTGCTGCTGTGACGACCCGAATTTCCGACCTGATAGAACTCTTCGAAAATGTGCTCGCGCTCCGCGGCGGGGATGCCGATGCCGGAATCCCAGAC
>VBCS01000267.1 GCA_005888955.1 Betaproteobacteria bacterium | reverse complement strand
AGCGTAAACGCAGCGAGCACCAGGAACACGATCCGGAACGCGCTGTCGAGGTGACTCGCGATGGCCTGGCGCTGCGCGTCGGGCAGGGTCGCGAGAAACGTTCCGCCGGACTCGGCGACCTGCGGCAGGATCGACGCCAGCACTGCGTCCTCGCCGCCGACCAGCACCAACACCACGGCGCCCACCATCGCGACGCCTAGCGCGCCACCGATCGAGCGCGAGACCGATACCGAAGCGACCGCCGAGCCGAGCGATGCCGTGCCGCCGGCGCTTTGCACGATGATCTGCGTCGGCGGCATGGTCGTGCCGAGCCCGGCGCCGGCGAGCAGCGTCAGCGCCAGCACGACGGGCGTCGGCGCGAAGGTGACGGTCGCGGCCAGCGCGCCGAACGCCACGGTGGATACCACCAGGCCGCGCTTGGGATACGCCGTCAACTTCCCGCTGCGCGCAATGCTCCTGCCGGTGATCGCCGAGGATGCGGCGAGCGACAAGGTGATCGGCAGCAGCAGCAATCCCGACGCGCCGATTCCGAATCCGCGTCCGAGTTGAAGGTAGAGCGGCAGATAGAGCACGGCGCCGAACAACGCCGCCGCAAAACAGGCGACGACGATATTCGAGCGCCAGATCACCGGCGAGGCGAGCAGGCGCACCGGAATGACCGGGTCGGGCGTCCGAATTTCCCAAAAGACAAGCGCCGCGAGGCAGCCGACCGCAAACGCCAGCACCGCGTACAGCCGCCAATCGGTCCAGCCGAAGCGGTTGCCCGCGGAGGAGAGCGCGAACAGCAGCGACAGCATGCCGACGCCGAACAGGAGCGTGCCGGGCACATCGGCACGGAAGCGCGCATCGGCGAGCGGCGGATAATACGGAATGCGCAGCGCGAGCACCGCGGCGAGCACGCCCAGCGGCAGATTGATGAAAAACACCGCCCGCCAGCTGAAGTGCTCGGTCAGCAACGCTCCGAGCAATGGACCCAGGGTGCTCGAGGCCGCGAATACGCCGGCGAAATAGCCTTGGAACTGCGCGCGCTGGCGCGGCGGCACGTTCTCGCTGATCAATGCCTGCGACAACGTCATCAGACCGCCGCCGCCGAGACCCTGCAAGGCGCGCGCGAGAATGAGCGCCCAGAGCGTCGGCGCAAGCGCGCAGGCGAGCGAGGCGATCGTGAACACGGTCAGCGCGGCCAGCAGCGTCGCGCGCCGACCGAAGCGATCGCCGATGTGACCGTACAGCGGCGCCGCCACCGTCGCCGCCAGCAGGTACGCGACGACGACCCACGACAGATCCGCGAATCCGCCCAGCGAAGCGACGATCGCGGGCAGCGCGCTCGCCAGGATCGTCTGGTCGATCGCGGCCAGGAACATCGCGAACATCACGCCAGGAAACACGCGCCGGAACGCCGCGCGCAACTCGTCGGGACCGAGCGGCGCAGGCGTCATCCCGGCCTTGGGACGTTCCTCCACGGGAATGAAACCTTAACGCAATGTTGTCGCGCGCCCGGCGCTTAGCCTCGGCAACGTCGCGCCGGAGTCGCCGAGATCCCAGAACAGGCCCGCCATCATCTGCAAGCCCTCGCGCGCGACCGGTCCCAGGAGGTGCTCGTCGGGCGCGTGTTGCGAGCACCCGGGATAGGAGTGCGGGATCCAGATCGTCGGCAACCCCAGCACCTCCGCGAACGCGTCGTTGGGCAGCGTGCCGCCGAGATTCGGCAACAGCGCGACCCTCTTGCCGGTCGGGAGACAGACGCGTCGCGGCATTGCTTTGCTCGACGTCGACGTCAATCATCGCGAGCCCGCGTGCGTCGAAATGCTGGCGCAGGTGGTCAGCCACATGCGTCCAGTCGGTGCCGACGACGAAACGCAGCTGGCAATGCGCAACCGCGTACGGCGGGATCGCATTGACCGGATGCTCCGGGTTGCCCGCTTTGACCGCGAGCACTTCGAGCGTGTTCCACCCGAACACGCGTTCTGCGGGCGTAAGTCCGGGCTCGCCCCAGCCTTCGTCGATCGGCGGATCGAGAGGATCGCCGCCGATGGAAATGTCGGCCAGCGCTTGCCGGACGGTGTCGGGGATAGGCGGTGGGCGCAAACCCTCTACGAGCACGACGCCGTTCTTGCTCACGAGAGTCGCGATAGCGTGCGCCAGAATGATTGCGGGGTTGGCGAGCAGCCCGCCCCAGTTGCCGGAGTGATGGCCGCCTTCGCGCAAACGCAACGCGAGCTTGAAGTTGATCAATCCGCGGGAGCCCAGGAAGACCGTGGGACGTTCGGCATTGACACGCGGCCCGTCCGAAGCAATCAAAGCGTCGGCGGCGAGCTCGTCGCGCAATGCAGCGCAGATCGCGTGCAATCCCGGGGAGCCCACTTCCTCACCGGTTTCGAAGAGCAGCGTGACGTTGAATCCGAGCCTGCCACCGCGGGACGCGAGCACGCTCGCGAGCGCACCGAGATTGATCGTATGCTGGCCCTTGTTGTCGGCCGTGCCGCGTCCGTACCAGCGGTCGCCCTCGATGGTGATCGACCAGGGATCGCGCGGCTTGCGCCATTGTGCGTCGTAGCCGCGGACAACATCGCCGTGGCCGTACATGAGAACGGTCGGCAGGTCGGCGGCTTCGCGGCGTCGCGCCAGCAGAAACGGTCCGCACCCAGCCGCAGGATTCTCGATCACGCGGCCCGTGAAGCCCAGGTGCTCGGCTGACGGCAGCAGCTCGTCGGAGAGATAGCTGCGAAGCTGCGCAGCGCGCTCCGGTTCCTGGCTCTCGGTCCGGTAGGCGACGCGACGCCCGAGGTCTAAGCGAAACGCGCCCGAATCGAAATAGTCCGCCGCGTGCGCAAGCGCTTGCGAACGAGTCAACGCTCGCCTCGTCGTATCGTGTTCAATGGGATCTGGAATCGTATCGTATCGCCCGCATAGACTATACTGAAGCTCATGCCTGCGTCATTCAGCGCGGGGTTTACGGGCAAGGAGGCACAATGGCGATCGTCAGGCGGCTGACGTCGGCGCTGTTCGCGTTCGCGGCAGCGATTACTTGCGCCGTTGCAGCGCCGACCTATTCGGCACCGGGATCGGGCGCGCCTGTCTATTACACGGCCCAGAGGACCGGCAAGCTCGGCATTCTCGACCCGAAGAGCGGCAAGTACGAGGAGATCGCGCTCGGAGCGCGGTCCGCGCCACATGGCGTGATCGTGGGTCCCGACGGCGCGGCGTGGATCACCGACGGCGGACAGAATGCGATCGTGCGCGTCGATCCGAAAACACGCGAAGTCAAGGTATGGGCGCTGCCTGCGGATACCGGTTACGCCAACCTCAACACGCTGACCTTCGACAAGAAGGGACGCGTCTGGTTTACCGGGCAGGGCGGCTATTACGGCCGCCTCGATCCCGCGACTTCAGACATGAAAGTGTGGAACGCGCCGCGCGGCAGCGGCCCCTACGGCATTGCTACAACGCCTTCGGGCGAGGTGTATTACGCCTCGCTCGCCGGCAATCACATCGCGCACATCGACGTCGAAACAGGAGTGGCGACGGTGATCGAGCCGCCGACCAAGGCGCAGGGCGCGCGCCGCGTGTGGTCCGATTCGCGCGGTCGCATCTGGGTCAGCTACTGGAACACCGGACAGGTCGGCATGTACGAGCCGGCCAGCAAATCCTGGCGCGAGTGGAAATTGCCCGGCAATGCGCATGCGTACTCGGTGTGGGTCGACGATCAGGACAAGGTCTGGCTTACCGATTGGTCGATCAATGCTATCGTCAAGTTCGATCCGGTGACCGAGAAGTTCGAAAGCTTTCCCTCCGATCGCCGGAGCGCGGATGTGCGGCAGATGCTCGGCCGCGCGGGCGAAGCCTGGGGCGCGGAGTCGGGCAACGATCGGCTGGTGATGGTTCCGGCGAGGTAGCTGCCGCGAGATGATCTCCGGGGCAGCCCGCGCGGCGGCGCTGCGTCGGGCGTGCGTGCCGATGGAGCGCTGACCCGCCTGATCGGCGTGCGTATCGCCGTCACGTCGCTGGCGCTTGTCGTGCCGCCATACATCGCGTAGCACTGCGCGAATCCACATTTTTGGTGCATCGCACATTCCCTAATCGCGCCATAGGCAACGGTGATCCGTTTCATCGCAACAGGCGATTGGACGATCGTAGGGTCTCTCATCTATGGTTCGAGCTCGGCCCCAGGAACGCCATCATCCTGAGGTTGTTACCCAAGGAAGCTCGATGAGATTGCTAACTACGGACACCCTCAATCCGCCGCCGATGGTCGGGCCGCTTTCCGTCCTGAAGCGAGCTCCGCACCCAACTCAGGCTCGCCCAGAATTGTTGCAATGCACACTCACCGTTGCCAACGACGAGGCACCCGATTCGCGCTACTGGACGACGTATGACCGTTACATCATCGAACGGCAGGCGCGCGCGATTCGGCGCGAATTCGTCTACGGGCTGATCACGAATGCATGGCGCCGCTTGCGCGAGCGATTGACCGCGTCCTCGCCGGTTTCGGCCGGCGGTCCTCATCGCTAGAGCGCGGCAGATCGCGCGCGAATAAGCCGCGCCGCTTCATCCAGTGCGATCACGCCGATGCGTGGTCGTGCTCCGCTGCGCGAGCAGCAGCCGCCTGCAACTCCGGCGACGCATCAACGCACGCTCACGCCTCGCTCATTTCGCCCGATTGGATCGCAACCGGTCTTGCCTGAATTACGTGGCAAGCTTCTTGCTGAATTTATATCGCGTCGATCGAGACACAAGCGAAGGGCAATGCGGAGGATTGGAACATGCCTGCCAACCAGGGATCAGCGAGTACCGGTTCATCGACAAAATGCGCTCATGCGGCCTGCAAGTGCATGGTCAAGGCGGGGCAGCGTTATTGCAGCGACTATTGCGACAGTACCGCCAAGGCGAACAAGCCAGCAGTCAGCAAATGTGGTTGCGGGCATCCTCCTTGTGCTGGCGGCCGCTAGTTGCCGTGCGGGCAGAGGTCCCTGACCGGCAATAATTGCCGAAGCGTGTAAGCGTTACCGTGCCTGCCGGCGCAGCAACTCGTCGCGATGCGCGAGGCAAGGCGCCGCAACGGCGGATAGATACCGACAACGAAAGAAGGAGCCATACCATGCCGGACAGGAAAACCATGGAACGAGCCGCCGAGGACAAGCGCGAAGGCAAGGCG
This sequence comes from Betaproteobacteria bacterium, assembly GCA_005888955.1. GTDB lineage: Bacteria > Pseudomonadota > Gammaproteobacteria > Burkholderiales > Casimicrobiaceae > PALSA-1003. Next base: position 822 of record VBCS01000267.1, on the reverse strand, counting down.
CCGACGACGCAGGCGGGAGAATTCGTGCGCGAGGAGATGCATCACATCCGCGAAGGCAAGCACGGCGCGCAATCGACCAAGCAGGCAATCGCGATCGGCCTGTCCAAGGCGCGTCGCGCAGGGGTGAAGCTGCCGCCGCCGAAAGAAGGCACCGTATCCGAAAGGACGCGGGAGAGCGCCAAGCGCGCAGTGGCAGCCGGCGCCCACGGCCCGAAGCCGGCGTCCCCGCGCCGTTCACGCGCGATTACGGCGGCGCTCAAGCGCGAAGGGCACACGGCCGCTTCGAAGGGCGCGCTCGCGCGGCAGGCCAAGTCGGCTGCGCAGAAACGGACGGCCGGTGCGCGGTCCGCGGCCGCGCGCAAAGCGGCCAGGACCAAGGGTCCCTCGCTCCGCAGCGCTGCGGCACGCAAGGCCGCACGGACGCGCGCACGTTCGACCGGTTAAGTATCGCGCAGCCAGGGTTTTCCTGAACGGCGCACGCCTCGCGCCCTCCCAGCCCTCGCGGTGGCGGTCGCGGGGGTTCTGTCCTGGAAAGCGCGGTAGTGCTCGAGCCAGCGCTCGATCGTCAGCAGCCGGTCGGCTTGCAGCGAGCAGCGATGAATACGGCCATCGATGGCGCGCGCCAACAAAAGGAGGAGGCGATGACCGGATCGATACACCAGGAAGTGCTATTCGACGCCAGCGCGGCGCAGACGTACGAGGCATTGACCGATGCCGCGCGGTTTGCGGCGTTCACCGGCGCGCCGGCCGAGATCTCCGGCGAGCCGGGCGGCGCATTTTCATGTTTCGGCGGCATGATCAGCGGCCGAAATATCGAGCTCA
>VBCS01000266.1 GCA_005888955.1 Betaproteobacteria bacterium | reverse complement strand
TAGCGCGTCGCATTAGAGCAATCACACTAATCGCCCGCTGCGCGACGCGCGGTGTAGCGATCTAGGCGTAGCAGGCGTCCCGGGCTGACCCCGGACCAGATCCGGCGGATGGCCGCGAGTAACGCCGCAAAGAGACGTCGCCCCGGGCATCGCGCTTCGCGCTCAGCCCGGGCTACGCCCCAGCCTCGCGACGAGCCCACTCGCGAGCTTCGCCGTGACTGCGTATATCGACAGTTGCGGATTGGCGCCGACGCTGGTCGGGAACAACGATCCGTCGAGTACGTAAAGGTTGTCGAGGTGATGATAGCGGCCGGTCGGGTCGACCGCGGCGCGGCGCACGTCGGGACCGATGGGGCAGCCGCCCATGACATGCGCGCTCACGACGGGCGCGACCAGCGGCGCCAGTGCGAGCGCCGCGATAGCCTCGCGTGCATCGAGCCAGCGATTGAAGCTCGCGCCCGACGCGTGCACCGGCATGACGGTCGTAGCACCCGCAGCGAACTGGATCTCCGCCATGGTTGCGAAGGCGCGCCGCGCGCCCTCCCAGAAATAATCGTTGAGCGGGTAGTCGAGTACGGGCGTGCCGTCGTCGCGCAGCGCGACGCTGCCGCCGGGGCTGTCGGCGTGAAATCCATCGCGTAGCAAGGCGATGACGACCTGCATGTGCGCGAGCTCGCGCATCCAGCGGGCATGTGCCTCTCCCTGCCCGGGGAGCGTGATCGCCGCAAGCACCGGGTGGATCGGCGGCGCCTCGAGCTTGTAGCCGATCGGGCCGCCGGGCGCGACGTCGAGAAAATGGTCCGAGTAAATTGTCTGCGGCGCGCCGGCAAAACCGTCGATCCGCTCGGGCATCAGCGCTGCCGATACGACCGTCGGATGGAGAAACGTTCGTTTGCCGACGACGCCGTGGGGGTCGGGAACTTCGCTGCGCAAGAGCAGCGCCGGAGTGCCGATCGCTCCGCCTGCGGCGATGAAAGTCTTCGCGCGCACCGTGATGCGGCGTGAAGTCGGATCGGTGCCGCGCGCATCCAGGCTGATACACTCGAGCGCGCTGATTTGCCCATTGCGGGCGTTCGCATGCTCGAGCTTCCACGCCCGCGTACGCGTCAACAGCGTCGCTCCGCGCGCGAGCGCCGCAGGGATCGTCGTGACCAGCATCGACTGTTTTGCATTCGTGGGGCAACCCATCCCGCAATAGCCGATGTTCCAGCAACCCTTGACGTTGCGGCGGATCGTGCCGAAGCCTAACCCAAGCGCCTGCGCGCCGCGCCGCAGCGCATCGTTGTTTTCGTTTGGAGCAACGGTCCAGGTCGCGACGTTGACGCGCCGCTCCATGCGTTCGAACCAGGGCGCAAGATCCGCGACCCCGAACCCCTCGAGGCCGAACGCGTTGCGCCAGTAATCCAGCGTAGCCTCCGGCGTGCGAAAGCTCGACGTCCAGTTGACCGTCGTGCCGCCGCCGACGCAACGGCCCTGCAGGATGTTGATCGCCTTGTCCTTCGTCTTGCGGCCGGCCGATTCCTGATAGAGCTGCGGATACGCCTCGGCTTCGCGCATGTGGAAATCGGACGACGTGGCGAGCGGTCCCTCCTCGATCATCACGACTGACAGCCCTGCATCGGAGAGAATCTCGGCCGCGGTGCCGCCACCTGCGCCCGTGCCAACGATGGCGACGTCGGCTTCGAAGCTGCGATCGTCAGTCAGCGTGGAGGCATCGATGACCTTCCAACCGGAGCGCTGGCCCGCGCGGAACGGATCGGGGAGGCGCGACACACGCAGCATTTCCGCCATCATCCGACCTCCAGCGACGGCGGCCCGGCGTAGCCGGTGGCGGGCCACGCGCGCGGATCGGCGTACCACGCGGCGAAGACGAGCTGGTGCAACGCCGCGTGGGCCGAGCGCAGCAGCTCGAAGCGGCTGTCGCGCCAGCGCGTCAGGAAGGAAGCAATCGATTCATGTGTGGCCTCGGGCCACGGCGACCAGACGCCGGCAACGAAGCAGCGCGTCGGCGGAAAGCCGAGCAGAGAGAACAGGTCGGCGAGCTCGTTGCGTGTCGCGGGCGCAAGGCCGGCGATCGCCTCTTCGACTGCGGCGAGGGTGTCGGTGCGAGCGCTCTGCGCCTCCGGACCGCTCGGCAACGCGCCGTCGAGCAGGACCGGAATGATGGCCGCGATGATCGTGCGCGCGTCCGGATCGAGCGCGTTCGACGTCGGCCGCGCCGGCGACGAAGTCGGCGTGTACAGCCAGCGCACGAGCAATAGCGCCGCCGCGCCGGCGATCCCTGCTTTGAGGAGCGTGCGGCGGCTGATGCGAAGCGTTGTCGGATCTAAGTTCGGCACAGGGAGGCGACGGGCTACGGCAAATGGCTTCGGTGCCGGGCACTCTAGCCCCGGCTTTTAGAGAAAACAACCTAGATTAGGGTGGAGCTTCGTAGGTGTCACGTTGAAGGGGGCGCGCCGATCGTTC
>VBCS01000265.1 GCA_005888955.1 Betaproteobacteria bacterium | reverse complement strand
AGCTTCATCGGAATCGGCTTTCCGTGCTTGTCCCGTATCGGTGCCGATCGTGCCCTACAGCTGTTCCCGCCTTAAGCTAACAGCCTGATTTCCAAAGCAAGACATATGCCAAACAGCAACGAGTCAAACCGGGGTTATGCAACTTTCAGCCGAGGCGCGGAAAAGAGCGTTCGGACTCCGGTATGGGCGCTTACGCCGCTGCGATCGTCGTGACGAATTTTGTCAATTTGTCCCGCGCAGCGGCGCAGTATAGATGCGCGCAGACATCACCGTTGTAACTTTGGGGGCGCGACAGCGTCGCTTCCAGTCGATTAGTCGTCAACAACAATGACGAATAATCACTTGCGATGGGGCGTGACTTGCGATGGCCACGTTGCGGATTGCCCGCTCGATACCGCGCTGTCGAGAATAGCCTCGCTACCGCGCCTCGGCCGTAAACCCGCGCGCGCCGCTCGCGGGCGCGCGCGGCCGCGGGCGCTCGGTTCGGCTGGCGACGGCGATTGTCGCGGGAGGCCGATTAAGGCTATTGAGTCGTCGGAGCAGACGCCACCACGCCAAAAAGACGGGTGCGCTCCGGTCCGAACGAGGCGCGCCGCCGCGCGCGCACTGCGTAGCTCAGCGCTTCAGTCCCGGCACGGACTGTTGCGCCATTCGCGTGAAATCGCCCATCACGCGCTGCATCGATTCGAAGGCCGACCCGCCTGACGACATCACGCCCTGCATCGCCTTGACGAGGTTCTGCGCCTGGCGTAAGTCGGGCATCATCGCCATCGCTGCCTTCGCTTCCTTCGCACCCGGCACATCAGCCATCTGTTCTTCCATCAGTGCGAACAAGCGCTTCTGCATCTCGACGATCATGTCGAACATCTCGCCCCAGTAGCGCATCGACTTCTCCACGGCCTCCTGGGTCACGCTCTGGCTGGCGGCCATCAGCGCTTGCGGATCGCTCGCTTCCGCAGCATGGCGCAGCGCTTTCTTCTGCATCGAACGCGCCTCTTCCTCGCCCGCGAATTGGTGCTTGCGCAGCTTCGCGGTGTTCTCGATCGCCGTGTTGATGATATCGAGTGCCATCTTCGCGTTTGCGCGGTAGAGATCGAACGCCTGCTCGGGAGTCATCCCCTTCGCCATCTTCGACAGATCGGCAAAATCTGCCTGCTTCGGAATCGAGAACGAGCCGGGTTTTGGCGCCGCCGTCGCGCGCGGCTTGCTGCCACGCGCGCGCTTGCGGGCGGAAGGTTTGGCTGACGGTTTGGTGGCCATGAACCTACTCCTCTCAAGATGATCGGGGAAGATGACGCCGGCCTTCGCCAAAGCGCGCCGCGTGTCGCTATTCGACGCTTTCAACCCTCGCACGTCAACACTGCCGCACCCCTGATATTGCCGGCGCGCAGATCCTCGAGCGCGCGGTTCGCGTCGGCGAGCCGATAGGGGTGCGCGTGCACCGCGAGAGGCGTCGTTGCCGCCAGCGCCAGGAACTCCCACGCATCGCGGCGCGTCAGGTTGGCGACCGAGCGCAGGCTGCGCTCGCCCCATAACAGGCGATAGGGAAAAGCGGGTACGTCGCTCATGTGAATTCCGGCGCAGACAACGGTGCCGCCGCGCTGCAGCGCCGCGAGCGCGATCGGGACCAGTGCGCCGACGGGCGCAAAGATAAGCGCGGCGTCCAGCGGCTCTGGAGGTGTCTCGTCGCTGCCGCCGGCCCAGACCGCGCCCAGGCGGCGCGCGAACGCCTGCCCCGCGCCGTCGCCAGGCCGACTGAAGGCAAATACTTCTCGTCCCTGGGCGACCGCGACCTGGGCGATCAGATGCCCCGCTGCCCCGAATCCGTAGATACCGAGCCGGGGCGCATCGCCTGCCAGCCGATACGCGCGGTAACCGATCAGCCCCGCGCACAGCAAAGGCGCCGCTTCGACGTTCCCGTAGCGGGAAGGCAGCGCAAAGCAATAGGCCGCGTCCGCGACGATGTATTCCGCGTAGCCGCCGTCGAGCTGATAGCCCGTAAAGCGCGCTTCGCCGCAGAGGTTCTCCCGGCCGCTCGCGCAAAATATGCAGTGCCCACAGCTGCCACCGAGCCATGGCACGCCGACGCGGGCCCCTACGCCGTGCTCGGTAACGCCAGGGCCGCAGCTAACGACCGTGCCGACGATCTCGTGTCCGGGAATCACCGGGAGCTTGGGATCGGGGAGCTCTCCGTCGACGAGATGCAGGTCGGTCCGGCACACCCCGCAAGCGTGCACCGCAATAAGCACCTGTCGACCTTGCGGCACCGGCAGCGGCACAGTCGCAGCGCGCAGCGCTTGTCCGGTTGCTTCGAGCAGCATCGCGCGCATGGTTGGTGGGCGTGTCATTCGGGCAGCGTCCGTCGCCGAGAACGGTATCTCGCCGGATTCTCAGATTGGCAATTGCGACAACACGCCCCTGTCGGACAGCAAACCTTGAAGGTCATCCGCGCTGCCGGCGAAGCGGGACGCGGCGGCACGATCAGCCATGAAGCGTGGCAAGCGCGTCCTCGATCCGCGCTGCTGTCACAATCTCCATGCCCTCGATACCTTGCTTGGGCCGGTTGGCCAGCGGGATCAGCGCGCGCCGAAAGCCCAACTTGGCCGCTTCCCGCAACCGCTCCTGACCGCGTTGCACCGGTCGGATCTCACCCGCCAGTCCAACCTCGCCGAATACAAGAGATTTATTCGGTATATGTATGTTTTTACAAGATGAATAAACAGCCGCAACGATGGCCAGATCGGCCGCGGGCTCGCCGATCCGCACCCCGCCCACGGCGTTGACAAACACGTCGAAGGCGCCCGTTTCGACGCCGCCGTGCCGGTGGAGCACCGCGAGCAGCAGCGCCAGCCGC
>VBCS01000263.1 GCA_005888955.1 Betaproteobacteria bacterium | reverse complement strand
CGCCAGCATGAGGGCCAGGTCCGCTTCGTGGTCGAGGGGTCTCTGCCGCTCGGGCAGATCCTGCGCGGGCTCGAGCCGCGCGCGCGGGCGCTGGAACTGTTCGGACGGCTAGGCGTCTGGGACACCGAGCACAACAACGGCGTGCTGATCTATGTGCTGCTGGCCGACAAGGACGTCGAGATCGTGGCCGATCGCGGCGTTGACCGCAGGGTGGCACAGGATACGTGGGAAGTCATCTGCCGGGCGATGGAGTCAGCCTTCCGCGAAGGGCGTTTCGAGGACGGCGCGATCGACGGGATCGCCGCGATCAGCGAGCTGCTCGCGCAGCATTTCCCGCGCCGCGCCGCGGGGCCGAACGAGTTGCCGGACCAGCCGATCGTGTTGTAGGGCCGAATTCATTCGGCCGCGGCGGCCAATGCAACGCCGCGTGCGAATGAATTCGCACCTACAGCTGGCCGACCTTCGCCTCGGCGTGATCGCCGGCGACCAGGTGCATCACATCGCCCGCGGCAAGGTTCTGCCGATGGCGCCACATCACGAGCGCCATCGCGCCGGCGACGAACAGTCCAAAAAGCACGATCGCGGCATTGGTCGACAAACCCACGTGCACGATGACCGCATAGAGCGCGAGCATGACCAGCACGCCGATGTTCTCGTTGAAGTTCTGCACCGCGATCGAGTGTCCCGCTCCCATCAACACGTGGCCGCGGTGCTGCAGCAGCGCATTCATGGGCACGACGAAAAATCCCGCAAGAAACCCGATCACTGTCATGAGTGTGATGGCCCAGCCGAGCGTGTTCACGGGGACCATCGCGATTACGAGGATTCCCATTAGCACGCCCAGAAAAAGCACGTTCACCGCATTCCTTAGCGAGACGAGCAAGGCGGCCGCCGCTGCCCCTAGCGCGATGCCAACCGCGACAATGCCCTGCATCATTGACGCGCGCGACAAGTTGTAGCACAGGTGCGTCGCCGCCCAGTCGATGACGAGGAACTGCAGTGTCGCGCCGGCGCCCCAGAACAGCGTCGTCGTGGCAAGCGAGATCTGGCCGAGCTTGTCGCGCCACAACAGCGCGCAGCAATGCGCGAATTCGCGGATCAGGAACACCGGATTCTTGCTCGCCACGCGGCGATCGACGCCGGTGTCGGGGATGTACCAGTTGAACAGCGCGGCGATGGCATAGCATCCCATGATGACCGCGATCGCCGCCTGCGGCGGAGTTTCGACGCCGGTATCGATCTTGGGAATGTCGATCGCCAGGAGCCAGCTCGAGATCGGCCCGCTGATCAACAGCCCGCCCAGCACGACGCCGAGAATGATCGAGGCGACGGTCGCGCCTTCGATCCAACCGTTGGCGACGACGAGCTGCCGCGCAGGCAGAAGCTCGGTCAGGATGCCGTATTTCGCCGGCGAATAGGCCGCGGCGCCGAGGCCCACCAGCGCGTAGGCCATGAGCGGGTGCAGCGTGAACAGCATCAACCCGCAGCCGCAGATCTTGATGCCGTTGGTGACCAGCATCACGCGCCCCTTCGGCATCGAATCGGCGAATGCGCCGACGAGAGGCGCGAGCAAAACGTAGGAAATAACGAAGACTTGCTTGAGCGAAGGCGTCATCCAAGCCGGCGATTCGAGATCGCGGAGCATCTGGATGGCGGCAACCAGCAGCGCATTGTCGGCGAGCGACGAGAAAAACTGCGCCGCCATGATGGTGTAGAACCCGGCTTGCATCGTCCTCAAAATGGCGCGCACGCTCTGGGAAACTCGACGTCCCGGCGGCGGATGCCAGGAAGCGTTTGCTGCGCTTCGTTCTGTATATAATTGAGAAAACAGCCGGCGCATGCGGCTCGCGCCTTATACCACGTTTTCCTCATCACACCAAACTCGCACCGGCGGTTCATCGTCGCCATGTCATGTCCCGCCCACTCGTAGCCCAGGTCAATCTGTCGGCGTTGCGTGCGAATCTCGCCAAGGCGCGCGAGTGTGCTGCAGATGCACAATTGCTCGCCGTCGTCAAAGCAGACGCTTACGGTCACGGGATCAAACGCGTTCTTCCGGCGCTCGCGAAAGCCGACGGGCTGGCGCTGCTCGAGCTCGATGCCGCCGTGGCGCTTCGCGAGCAGCACTACGCACGCAGGATCCTTCTGCTGGAGGGTTTTTTCTCCGACCACGAGTTGCCCGAGATCGCCGCGCGCAGGCTCGCCGTTGTAGTGCACCATGTGCAACAGATCGAAATGCTCGAGGCTGCGACATTGCCGCGCCCGATCGAAGTTTTTGTCAAAGTGAATACCGGCATGAATCGTCTTGGCTTCCGCCCGGGAGAGGTGCACGCGATCGTCGACCGGTTATCGCAGACGGCAAGCGTCGCAGTTTTGCGCTTGCTGACGCATCTGGCACGCGCCGAAGAGGAGGACGGGCTGCGCGAGCAGCTCGAAGCATTCGAGGAGGCATGCCAGGGTCTGCCTTATCCGCGATCGCTCGCCAACTCCGCGGGCGTCATCCGCTACCGTGAGGTCGGAGGCGATTACGTCCGTCCCGGTATCATGTTGTACGGCTCGTCGCCGTTTCCCTACGATACCGCCGAGATGCTCGGCCTCACGCCGGTGATGACCCTCAAGAGCGCAATCATTGCCATCCAGGACTTGAAGCCCAACGAAAGCGTCGGCTACGGCGGCATTTACACCGCGGCGCGCGCACACCGCGTAGGCGTCATCGCCTGCGGATACGCCGATGGCTATCCGCGTCACGCACCGAACGGCACGCCCGTCCTGGTTTGCGGCAAGAAGGTTCGCACCGCAGGGCGCGTGTCGATGGATTTGATGACCGTCGATCTCACTGACGCGCCGGAGGCGACGGTCGGCAGCCCGGTGGTGCTCTGGGGCGAGGGATTGCCGGTCGACGACGTCGCAGCCGCGGCAAGCACCGTCGGCTATCAACTGCTTTCCGCCGTCGCACCGCGCGTGCCGTTCGTGACGACCGAGGTCGGCAAAGTCGATATCGAGCTCTAACTTTCACACATGTACACCGTCGTTACCGGCGCCGCCGGCTTCATCGGCTCGAATCTCGTCAAGGCGCTGAACGTGCGCGGCGAATCCCGCATCCTTGCCGTCGACGATCTCACCGACGCCGACAAATTCCGCAACCTCGTCGATTGCGACATCGCCGACTATGTGGACAAGAACGAGTTCCTGTCGCGGCTTGGTGACGGCGACTTCGACGACGACATCGCGGCCATGCTGCATCAGGGCGCGTGCTCCGACACGATGGCGACCGACGGCCGCTACATGCTCGCCAACAATTACCGCTACTCCGTCCGTCTGCTTGAGCACTGCCAGGACAGCGATATTCCGTTCCTTTATGCGTCGTCGGCAGCGGTGTACGGCGCGGGTCCGGCGTTCCGCGAGGAGCGCGAGTGCGAGGCGCCGCTCAACGTTTATGGCTACTCGAAGGCCGGCTTCCGCTATTTCAACGTCTACGGCCCGCGCGAGACGCACAAGGGGCGCATGGCGTCGGTCGTATGGCACTTCTTCAACCAGTATCGCGCGTCCGGAAAGGTGCAGTTGTTCGAGGGCTCGGGCGGGTACGCCGCAGGCGAGCAGCGCCGCGATTTCGTCAGTGTCGAAGATGTCGTCAAGGTGAACCTCGAGTTCCTCGACCATCCGGATCGGTCCGGCATTTACAATCTCGGCACCGGCACGGCGGCGACGTTCAATACGATCGCGACGGCGACGATCAACGCCTGTCGCGCGGCCGACGATGCGCCCGCACTTTCGTACGCGGAGCTGCATCGGGCCGGTGCGATCGAGTACATCGCGTTTCCACCGGCGCTGGCCGGCAAGTACCAGAGTTATACGCAAGCGGACCTCGCACGACTGCGTGCCGCCGGCTACGGCGCGCCGCTGCTGCCGGTCGAGGAGGGCGTTGCGCGCTGCGTCAGGGCTCTGCTTGCCAGTCCCGCGGTCAACGCTTAACATCGCTCGGGCGTTAATTGCGTCCCGATCGTTTCGGTGCGCCGAACGCCAGGGGATTCGACACCATCAATTGCTGGAGGGAGACATGAAACGACTCGTGCTGCTGCTCGCGACGCTGTTGTTTTCGGCGTTCGTACTCGCGGCGGTGAATATCAATACCGCCACCAAAGAAGAGCTCGATGCGTTACCCGGCATCGGTCCTGTGAAGGCGCAGGCGATCATCGACTATCGCGCCAAGAACGGCCCGTTCAAGACACCCGAAGACATCATGAAGGTGCCGGGCATCAAGGAGGGTGAGTTCGGTAAGCTCAAGGGCCAGATCAGCGTTTCCGGCGCGTCGACGCCGGCCGCTGCG
>VBCS01000264.1 GCA_005888955.1 Betaproteobacteria bacterium | reverse complement strand
ACGACCACCATCTCCTCGGCGGGCGAGGGCGGCGGCTCGGTCTTGATCCCGGTCCTGGCGATCTGGCGGAGGACATGCAGCATGGCGTCGGATCGGTCCGCTAAAGATCGTGACCGCTGTAGGAGAGGTTGAACGACTTGTTGATCAGCGGAAAGTCGGGGACGATATTGCCGATCACGGCATGCTCGAGCACCGGCCAGTTCTGCCACGATGGATCGTGCGGATGGCAGCGGCGAATCGTGCCGTCCGGGCCGCTCTCCAGCGCGACGATTACCGGCCCGCGCCAGCCCTCGACGGCGCCGATGGCAAACGCGAAGGTCGGAAATCCCGACGGCGGCGCGGCAATTTCGCCCGAGGGCATCGCCTGGAGTAGCGCCTCGATCAGGCGCAGCGATTCGAACGTCTCGTCGAAGCGCATTGCAACGCGCGCGGCGACGTCGCCGGATGTCTGCGTAATTTTGCGTACTGCGAGCGCATCGTACGGCGGCATAGAAAAGTCGCAACGCAGGTCGTCGGCGAGCGCGCTCGCGCGCGCGGCGAAGCCGGTCAGGCCGAGTTTCGCTGCGAGCTCGACCGTCACCTGGCCGCACTGACGGAAGCGATCCTGCAGCCCCGCGTGCTCGTCGTAGATATCGCGCAACACGCGGATTTCGCGGACGAGGCTTGCGCCTTGCGCGCGCAGCGCCGCGGCCGCTTCGGCATCGAGGTCGTGCGCGACGCCGCCCGGAATGACAACGTCCATCAAAAGACGGTGGCCGAAGGCTTTGGCGTTGACGCGCAGCAGGTCTTCCTTCAGTCGCGAGAATTGCGCCAGCCCGAACGCGAAGCCGCCGTCGTTGCCGAGATAACCCAGGTCGCCCAGATGGTTCGCGACGCGTTCCCGCTCGAGGCAAAGCGCGCGCAACCACACTGCGCGCGGTGGAGCGGCAACAGCGGCGATCGCCTCGACGGCCTGCGCGTATGCCCACGCGTAAGCGACCGTGCTGTCGCCGGAAACGCGTCCGGCCAGACGGTATCCTTCCGCGAGCGGCAACGCCTCGAAGCGTTTTTCGATCCCCTTGTGGGCGTAGCCCAGGCGCTCCTCCAGCCGGAGCACCTTCTCGCCAACGACCTGAAAGCGGAAGTGCCCCGGCTCGATGATCCCGGCGTGCACGGGTCCGACCGCAATCTCGTGCACGCCGTCGCCCGCCACGCGAACGAACGGATAATCCTCCTCACCGGGCTCCCACTTGGGCGAGGCGACGAAGTCGCGCCGCAGCGGAAACTGGTCAATCGGCCACGCGGCCTGCCAGGCCCACGGCCGTTGATCGTCGGCGTCGCACTGCACGCCGACAAGATCGAAGACCGCGCGTTGCATGCGGTTGGCGGCCGGGAAAATCGCCGAGAGGTCAGGATAGCGTGCGCCCCCGTCAGGCAGCGTGTGCTCCAACAGCGTCAGGCCGTCGCTGTCTTTCAGCAGTACGCGCAGACAGAAGCCGCGCTCCCGGTCGCGCTCGTCGCTCCCCCACAAGGCGACGAGTTGCCCGCCCTGCTCCCAGGCAAGCCGACACGCGGTGATGAGCTGACCCGAGCTGACCGGACAGCGCTGCGCCGGCACATTGCAGGCGAGCGGCGCAGTGGCGATACCGAGCGGAGAAACGTTCAAGCGCACCTCATCCGATGAGCCTTGCCGCCTGACGGTACCAGTCCGCCAGGAACGGCGGAATCCACAAGCCCAACATCAGGACCAGGCCGAGATGGACGAATACCGGCACCATTGCCGGCCGGTACGGCAGGCGTGCGGCGGTCGATTCGCCGAACACCATCGGCTGCACCTTGGAGAACACGGCGGCGAACGCGACGCCGAGTCCGACCAGCAGGAACGGCGTCGCCCACGGGTACTCGCGCATCGCCGAAGTCAGGATCAGGAACTCGCTGGCAAATACGCCGAACGGCGGCATGCCGAGGATCGCGAGCGAGCCCAGCGCGAGTCCCCAGCCGATCATCGGGCTCACCGTGATCATGCCGCGGATGCCATCGATCAGCTGCGTACCGGCCTTCTGCGCGGCGTGTCCGACAGCGAAGAAGATCGCCGACTTGGTCAGCGAATGCACGGTCATGTGCAACAGGCCCGCGAAGCTTGCGATCGGCCCGCCCATGCCGAAAGCAAACGTGATGATGCCCATGTGCTCGATCGACGAATACGCAAATAGCCGCTTGACGTCCTTCTGTCGTGACAGGAGAAACGCCGCGACCACGACCGAAAGCAGCCCGAAGCCCATCAGCAGCTCGCGGGCGAACGAACTCTGTAGTGAACCCTCGACGAGCACCTTGCAACGGATGACCGCGTACAGCGCTACGTTGAGCAGCAGTCCCGACAGGACGGCCGATACCGGAGTGGGGCCTTCCGCGTGTGCATCGGGCAGCCAGTTGTGCAGCGGCACAAGTCCCACCTTCGTGCCGTAACCGACGAGCAGGAACACGAACGCGAGCGAGAGCACGGTGGGCTCGAGTTGTCCCTTCACGCCGTTGAGCTCGGTCCACAGCAGCGCGCTACCCCCGGCACCCAGGACCTTCTCGGCCGCAAAATAGAGCAAGATGGTGCCGAACAGCGCCTGTGCGATACCGACGCCGCAGAGTATGAAATACTTCCACGCGGCTTCCAGGCTCGCCGGCGTGCGGTAGAGCGACACCAGTAGCACGGTGGCGAGCGTCGCAGCTTCCAGCGCGACCCACAGGATGCCCATGTTGTTGGTGAGTAGCGCCAGCAGCATCGTGAAGTTGAACACCTGATACATGCTGTGGTAGAGCCTGAGCCGGGCCGGCGTGAGCCGGCCGTGGTTCTGCTCGATCTGCATGTACGGGCGCGAGAAGATCGCCGTCGTGAAGCCCACGAACGCCGTAAGCGCGACCAGAAACACATTGAAGGAATCGACAAAGAAAAGCCTGCCGGCGACGAGCATCGGCCCGTCGTTGATCACCCGGACGGTCAGCGCGATCGACGCGAGCCAGGTGAGGAGGCTCACCGCTACGTTGACCCACGACGCCCAGGCGCGCTGGCCGATCGCGGCGAGCAGCAGCGCACCGGCGAGCGGGAAGACCAGCACGGCTATGGTTTCGGTCATCCGTCTACTGGCCACCGTATTGCGGCGCTCACTTGCGGCCTCTTTGGACGGAAGGAGCGCAATGAAGAGCCGCGTGTCGGCCGCGCTCGGTCGGCCGGCGACGCGCCCTTCGGGCCTCGCTCGGCAGAGCCTCGCGCGCCGGCCTCACTCGCCCTCCTTCAGCTTCTCGAGGTGCTTCAAGTCGAGGCTGTCGAACTGCTCGCGGATCTGGAAGAAGAACACGCCGAGGATCAGCATGCCGACCAGCACGTCGAGCGCGATGCCCAGCTCGACCACCATCGGCATGCCGTAGGTCGCGCTGGTCGCGGCGAAGAATAGGCCGTTTTCCATCGCCAGGAAGCCGATCACCTGAGGGATCGCCTTCCGGCGTGTGATCATCATCAGGAACGACAACAGCACGCTCGCCATCGCGATGCCCAGCGTGCTGCGCGTGACCGTGCTGGCGAGCTGCGAGATCGGTACCGCAAGGTTGAACGCGAACACGACGAGGACGATGCCGATGATCATCGTCGTCGGCACGATCAGCCGGTGCAGCAGTCAGGGAATCAGCACGACCTTGAGCGCGAGCGTGAGCGCCGCCGAAAAATACAGGTGGGGCTGCGCCGTGGAATAGGCCACGATCAGCGTCGAGCAGGCGAGCGCCGCGCCCTGCCAGGCGTAGAGCCTGATCAGCGTGAGCACCCGGCGTTGCGCCAGCATCGCGAACGCGAGCAGCAGCAGCACGGCGGCGAGCAGGTTGATCAACTGAGCAGAGAGGGGCAGGTTGCTCATCAGCTTCCCAGGAGCAGGTTGACCAGCATTCCCAGCACCGCCAGCAGGAAGGCGGTGCCGAGAAATTCCGGCGCGCGGAAGATGCGCATTTTCGCCGACAACGTTTCGATCAGCGCGAGGACGAACCCGCCAATGGCGAGTTTGCCGATCAGCACCGGTGTGGCGACGAGAATCGCCAGCCAATCATCGCTTGCGCTCGCGATGCCGTACGGGAAGAGGAGCGCCAGGCCGATGCACCAATAGTTGAACAGCTTCAACGCGGAAGCCCACTCGATCAGCGCCAGGTGGCGCGCCGAATACTCGAGGAGCATCGCCTCGTGGATCATCGTCAGCTCGAGGTGTGTCGCCGGATTATCGACCGGGATGCGCGCGTTCTCGGCGAGCGACACCATCGTGAAGGCGACCGCGGCGAACGCGAGGCTCGGGTAGATCGCGATCTCGCGGTGGGCGAGCGTCTCGACGATCGTCGGCAGCAGCGTCGAGCCCGAGATCAGCGACGCGGTGAAGAGCACCATCAAGAGAGCCGGCTCGGCGAGAAACCCGACGAACATCTCACGGCGCGCGCCCATGCTTCCGAATGCGGTGCCGAGGTCCATCGCGGCGAGCGCGATGAACACGCGGGCCAGCGCGAACAGCCCAACCAGCGCAATCGCGTCGGCGGCCACGGCAAAGGGCAGATCGGTCGCAAGCGAAGGTACGATCGCGGCTGCGAGCGCCATCGCGGAGAACACGATGTAGGGCGTGATGCGGAATATCGGCGACGCGTTCTCGGCGACGACGGCATCCTTGTGGAAGAGCTTGCGGATCGTGCGGTAGGGCAGGAGCAGCGACGGGGCGCTTTTGTTCTGCAGCCACGCGCGGCACTGGTTGACCCAGCCGAGCAACAGCGGTGCGAGAAACAGCGCGATCGCGAGTTGCAGCAGCTGGGAGAGAAAGCCGGTCGCGGTCATCGGATACTCAGCAGACGCTATCTGACGAAATACAGCAGCGCCAGGAGCGTCAGGAAACTGTACGTCAGATATGCCGAGATGCGGCCCTGCTGGATTCGCCCGACGAGACGTGCCGTCCATTCCGCTGCGCGGGCGACCGGAAGATACAGCCAATACCACAGGTGATCACCCGCCTTGACGAAGTATCTCGGCTGGACATCGAATGGCGTGGGCAGCATGCGTTCGATGCGGAAAAATTGCTCGAAGATCTGCCGGATCGGTTGGCCGAAGCCCTCGGCCGTATCCTGCATTCGCGGCGTCTGCGCGGGAAAGCCGCAATCCCACACCGGGCCCTTGCGCAGGCGCCCGTGATACTGGCGATGCACGACCTGGATCGTAAGCAGCAGCACGCCCACGATAACGACCAATACGATCACCGGGCTGTAGCTGGCGCGATCGGTGTCGATTGGCGCCAGCAGCCACCAAGAGATGCCCGGCCGGTTCACCGTCGCACCGAGCAGCATCGCATTGACCGCATCGAGAAACCCGATGACCTGGACGGGGAACAGGCCCAGCAGCAGGCAGCCGGCGCCGAACCAGACCAGCGCGATGCGTTCGAAGGGTCCGGCATCATGCGCGTAAGCGAGATTCGGCTCGCGCGGTCGGCCGAGAAAAATCACGCCGTAGAATTTAACCATCACGTACGCGGCCAGAGCCGCGGCGAGCACGAGCGCCGCGGCCGCCAGCGGGACGAGCATGTTGACGAACGATTGCGGGAGGCTCGGCGTGAACAGGAACGCCTGCAGCAGCAACCACTCGGAGACGAAGCCGTTGAGCGGCGGCAGGCCGGCGCAGGCGAGCGTCCCCGCGAGCGCGAGCCAGGCCACCCACGGCATGCGATGGATCAACCCTCCGAGCTTGCCGAGACTGCGCTCCTTCGTCGCGTGCAGCACCGAGCCGGTGGCGAGGAACAGCAGGCTCTTGAAGAACGCGTGATTAAGGGCGTGATAGAGGCTTGCCGTCAACGCGATCGCCGCGAGGAGCGTCTTGTCGTAGCTCTTGAACAGGATCGCGAGGCCGATGCCGGCGACGATGATGCCGATATTCTCGATCGAGGAGTAGGCGAGCAGCCGCTTCATGTCGGTCTGCACCGTCGCGAAGAGCACGCCGAACAGTGCCGTCGCGAGCCCGAGAACCAGCGCAAGCACGCCCCACCACCAGAGCTGGCCCTGCAACAGATCGAAGGTTACGCGCAGCAAGCCGTAGATTGCGGTCTTGAGCATCACTCCGCTCATCAAAGCGGAAACCGGTGAAGGCGCGGCCGGATGCGCCTCCGGCAGCCAGACGTGCAGCGGCAGGAGGCCTGCCTTGGCGCCAAATCCGGCCAGCGCGAGCAGGAATGCGATCGAGGGCCACGCGGCATGCAGCGTCACCGAGCGCATCGCGCCGAAGCTGTAGTCGCCGGTTTCCCCCTGAAGCACGCCGAAGCAGAGCAGGATTGCCAGCGCGCCGATGTGCGCGATCAGCAGGTAAAGGAAGCCGGCGCGGCGGATCTCGGGGATGCGGTGATCGGTGGTGACCAGGAAGAAGGACGCGAGCGCCATCGTCTCCCACGCGACCATGAACAGGTAGGCGTCATCGGCGACGAGCACGCACGCCATCGCGGCGAGAAAAGTGTGGTATTGGAGGCAGAGCAAACCGGGCGCGGTGCCTTCGCTGGCGCGAAAGTACCCGGCCGAAAAAACAGAGATTCCCGCCGCCGCGGCGCCCAGAAGGAACAGAAAGAATGCGGAAAGCGCATCGAGGCGCAGATGGAAAGGCAGATCGGGCAGGCCCAACGGCAGCACAATCGTCTGCGGAACTTCGCGCATGGCAATCAAAGCGACGGCGGCTAGGAACAGTCCGATGACCGCGCCGGCAGTGAACAGCACGCGTCCGACATAGAACAGATTGCGCGGCCGGGCGAGACCCAGCGCGCCGATCGCGAGCCAAACGACGATCGCCGCGAGGACGAGCGGCAGCGCGTGCATTAGTCGACTCCGGCGGGGGCCGGGGGACAAACCTGGATCCCGGCCTGCGCCGGGATGACGCGGCTGTTACCAATCGCTGCGACGCTTCGCGTCTTGCTCTTGGACATCCGCGTCATTTGACGCGCATGCCGGGCGTTGCGCCCGAATCCGGCGCGAGCAAGAAGATTCCCGGGCCGTCACCCGATGCCGCAAGCACCATGCCCTCGGAGAGGCCGAACTTCATCTTTCGCGGCGCGAGATTCGCGACCATCGGTGTCAGGCGGCCGATCAGGTCCTCGGGCTTGTACGCTGACTTGATGCCGGCGAAGACCGTGCGATGGCGGCCATCGCCAATGTCGAGCGTGAGCTTCAGGAGCTTGTCCGCGCCGTCGACCTGCTCGGCATTGACGATCTTGGCGATGCGGAGATCGATTTTTGAAAAGTCGTCGATCGAGATCGTCGTGGCCGTGGCCGATTCCGTTGCCAATTCGGTGCTCGCTTCTGCGGATTGGGGCGTGAAGACGGGGGCGGGTGGAGGCGAGGGAGTTTCCGACTGAGCTTCGAAGAGTGCGTCGATCTGTTTCGGATCGATGCGCGTCATGAGATGTTCGAAAACGCTTACACGCTCGGGCACGCGTCCCGCGCGCTGCGGCTTGCGCGCAATGTCGTCCCACGTCAGGTTCGACGTTCCAAACCAGCGCTCGACGCGCTCGGCAAGCGCCGGCAACACGGGCTTAAGCATAACGGTCGCTTTGAAAAATGCTGAAATGCAATCGCTGCACACCTCGTGCAGTGCAGCTCGCCTCGCTGGATCTTTCGCGAGTTCCCAGGGTTTGGCAGAATCGAAATATTCGTTGATGCGATCAGCGTAGCCCATGATGAGACGTAACGCTTTCCCGAATTCGCGATTGCGGTATGCGTCGGCTACCTCTTCTTCTATTTCGACCGCGCCGACGATTGCCGGACCGAACCGGCCAGAGTCCGATGGTGGCGTGAGTCGCCCGTCGAAATATTTGGTCAAGAACGGCGCCGCCCGGCTCGCGATATTTACGTACTTCCCGATCAGGTCACTGTTCACCCGCGCCATGAAGTCGTCGGGATTGAAATCGATGTCCTCGACTTTGTCGTTCAGCTTC
>VBCS01000261.1 GCA_005888955.1 Betaproteobacteria bacterium | reverse complement strand
CACCGCCAACAGATGCCCCGTGACGTAATCGGCGGCGGAAGACGCAAGAAAAACGGCGGCGCCCGCAATCTCAGAGGGCTCGCCCCAGCGGCCCGCAGGCGTGCGGCGCGCGACCCAAGCCGAGAACTCCGCGTCCGCAACCAGCGGCGCGTTCATCGCCGTGCGGAAGAATCCCGGCGCGATACCATTGACCTGGATGTTGTGTGGGGCGAGCTCGACGGCGAGCGCGCGGGTGAGCATGCGCATGCCGCCCTTGCTCGTCGCATAGGGCACGATGTTCGGCCGGCCGATATCGCTCGCCAGCGAGCAGAGGTTGATGATTTTGCCGCGCCCGCGCGTCTTCATGCCTGGAATCGCCGCCCGTGCGACGAAAAACGGTCCGTCGAGGTTAGCCGCCATGAGCGCTCGCCAGTCGTCATCGCTGAAGCTATCGAGCGGACCGCGTTTATTTATTGCTGCATTGTTGACGAGGATATCGATCGGCGCCTCGCGTTCGAGCGCGGCGACCGCGGCCGCGACGGCAGCGGCTTGCGTCACGTCGAACGGGGCGACCTCGACGCGATAGCCTTCGCGCGCAAGCTCCGCGGCGGCTGTCTCGAGCCTGCCGCGCTGGCGCCCGTTGATGACGACGCCGGCGCCGGCTTCGGCCAATCCGCGCGCGATGGCAAATCCCAGGCCGGAGCCACCGCCGGTGACGAGCGCGCGACGCCCGGTCAGATCAAACGATCGCGGAGTCCCGGCGCTCACGAGAGTGCTCTGGTGAGCTAGCGAATGCCGAGCACGTCCTGCATGTCGAACAAACCCTTCATCCCTTCGGCGCGCTTCGCCGCGACGAAGCGCGCAGCGCGCAGTGCGCCCTGGGCGAAGTTCACCCGCGAACCGGCCCGGTGCGTCAACTCGACGCGCTCGCCGGCACCGGCAAAGATCACGCTATGGTCGCCGACGACATCCCCGCCGCGCGAAGAGGCAAAGCCGATCGTCCCCGGCTTGCGTTCGCCGGTCACGCCGTCGCGGCCGAATACGCCATCATTCTTGAGGTCGCGCCCCAGCGCCTTCGCTGCCGCGTCGCCCAGCAGCAGCGCGGTGCCCGAAGGCGCGTCGACCTTGTGCCGGTGATGCATCTCGACGATCTCCACGTCGTAACCGATACCCAGGAGCGTCGCGGCCTGCCCGACCAGGCGCAGGAGCACGGTGACGCCGACGCTCATGTTCGGCGCGAACACGATAGCAATCGCTTTCCCGAAGTCGGCGAGAGCACGCTTGTCGGCGGTCGACAGGCCGGTCGTGCCGACGACTGCGGCCACGCCGGCGCGGGCGCACGCGGCGACATGCGCAAGTGTGCCTTCCGGCCGCGTAAAATCGATCAACACGTCGGCACCGGCAACCGCCGTGGGAATGTCCGCAGAGACCATGACGCCGGTGGCATGGCCGAACCGCTCGCCGACATCGCGGCCGAGTAGCGGACTTGCCGCCACATCCAGCGCGCCGGTGAGCAGGACGTCGGGCTCCGAGAGCGCCGTTTCGAGCAGCGCCTGGCCCATCCGCCCGCTGGCGCCTGCTATGCACAGTCTTATTGCCACCAGCCGAGCTTTTTGAGCAGGTCCTGCAGCCAGGTCGTCTCTCCGGTTTTCGGCGCGGTCGAGAGCGACTTGTCGAGCACCGCGTCGCCGCCTCCAGCCCGCGCTACCTCCGCCGGCGGCGGCGGCATCTCATCGCCCTCCCAGCGTGCAAGCCGGTCGTCGACGAAATAGACGGTGAATTGGCGATGCTCGAGCATCCGGCCCTGACGCCGGAACTCGTACACATAGTCCCAGCGATTGGCATGAAACGCGTCGGTGAGCAGCGGCGTACCGAGCGCGATGCGGACTTGCTGCCGCGTCTGCCCGACCTTGAGCTTGTCGACCTGGTCCTGCGTGACGTAATTGCCCTGGTTGATGTCGAGCTTGTAGACGCCGAGGCTGGAGAGATACGTGCAGCCGCCGAGCATCAGGGTCAAGGCTACTGCGCAGAGGACCATGCGCATGGTTGCATTAGATGCTGCCAAAAGACGATTGGAAACTATATCATAGGCACGCGCGCCCTCCGCTCCAGCCGCCCGCGGCACCCCGTCCATCGCCATGACGACGTCGCACGACCTCAAGAATGCCGGTCTCAAGGCGACACTGCCGCGGCTGCGGATCATCAACCTGTTCGAGCAGAGCAAGGTCCGGCATCTGACCGCCGAGGATGTCTACAAGCAGCTGCTGGCCGACGGTGTCGACGTCGGCCTGGCGACGGTGTACCGCGTGCTGACGCAGTTCGAGCAGGCGGGGCTGCTGATCCGCCACCATTTCGAGTCGGGCAAATCGGTGTTCGAGCTGAACCAGGGCGGTCACCACGATCACCTGGTTTGCCTGCAGTGCGGCCGCGTTGAGGAATTCTTCGATCCGGAGATCGAAAAGCGGCAGCTCAGGATCGCGCGCGATCGCGGCTTCGAGATCAGCGAGCACGCCCTGTACCTCTACGCCGAATGCGTGAAGCCGAAGTGCCCGTACCGCAAACCCGGCGGACAAGATTGATGGTGTAGGGCCGGATTCATCCGGCCGCGGCGCACCGCATCGCCGGCGTGCGAATGGAATCGCACCTACGATACCCGTTGCTCACGGCGACTCGCGGCGATTGAAGTCGGCGAATCGAAATCCGAGCAGCCATAGCGTGCCGAAATATACGATCGCGCCCGCGCCGATCACCAGCGCCAGGCGTCCCACCTTCGCCCACAAGCGCGCGGTCGTCCAGAATTCGTCCGCACCTGCGCTCCACCATAGCATGGCGCCCAGCGCGAAAAGCGCGATTGCCACACGGCCGAGGAACCATCCCCAGCCCGGCAGCGGCGCATAGATGTCGCCGCGGCGCATCGCGCGATAAAGCAGCAACGCGTTGAGGATCGCACCGATCGAAGTCGCCAGCGTGAGTCCGGCGTGCCCGATCTGGAACATCAGTGCGACCGCCAGCGTCTGCGATACGAGCAGGGTCAGAAACGCACTGCGCACGGGCGTGCGCATGTCTTGGCGCGCGTAAAAGCCCGGCGCGAGGATTTTCACCGCGATCAGCCCCAGCAGGCTGACGCTGT
>VBCS01000040.1 GCA_005888955.1 Betaproteobacteria bacterium | reverse complement strand
CAACTCGATCATCGCCCATGCGGCGTCGTCCATCGCCTTGTTGAGATCGGCATCCCTGGCGACGGTGACAAGATGGGTCCTGTTTTCCTGTTCCGGCAGCGCCTCGACCTTGCGCCGGTCTCTCGGATTCTTGGCGCTGAAGCAATGCAGTCCCTTGTTCACGTCGACCACCTGGCTCACGCGGCAGTCCCACGAAGCGAGCATCAGCTTTTCCGCCTGGTCCTTCCCGATCTTGCGCTGCTCCATCAGAAATGCAGTCGTTTCCGTCTTGAGTATCTCGAGCGCCTTGTTGAGATCCCGGTCGATGCCGACGGTGATCCAGGAATTCTTGGTCTCGATGCGCGGCCACTCGAGCTTGGTACCCTTGAGCACCTCCACGGTGACGTTCATTTCCTTGTACGCGGTCTCGAGCGCGGTCAGGTTGATTTCGCCGTTGCCCTGCGCCGCATGCGAATCCCCGGTCCACAGAAGCGCGCCGGTGACGAAGACCGGAACATTGAGCGCCGCACCCTCGGTCATGTCGCGGATGTCGAGATTGCCCCCGTACCGCCCCGGCGGTACCGAGCTGTATTGGCCCGGCTCGGCGCGCGCGACGCCGAGGATGCCTGGAAATGGAGCCAGCGGAATCTCGATCCCCGGCGCGAACTCAGCGATCTTGCGCTCGAGATCGAGGTAAAAATACTTGACCTGCCCTTCCGGGAATTTGCCCGGAAACTGGCCGAACATGCCGGGCACGTTGAAGTTCGTGCCATAGGCACGAGGCACGATCCTGTTGATGCGCACCTTGAGCACGTCCCCCGGCTCGGCGCCTTCGATATAGACCGGCCCGGTCAGTGTATGCGGTCCACGGCCCGGGAAATCGGTTCGCAATTTCTTGATCTGCTCGATCGTTGCCCCGGGCACGACCTGGTTGTGCGAATGCATCATCGTCTCGAAGACGATCGTGTCGCCCGAATTGACGTGCAGAACCGGCGGCTGCGCATTGTTGAACCAGCCCCATTGCGTCGTTTCCAGCGTCGCCGGCAGGAGATGAACCTGGCCGCCATAGCGTTTGGCGGGCACAAACCGCAGTTGCTCTTGCTCGGGAGTCGAGGCCGGTACAAAGGGCACGATGGCCGGCGGAGTTTGCGCCAGACGCCAAAAAGGACCCGGCAATCAAGGCCAAGCGAGATGGGTTGAGCATCGGGAATCTCCTCCTGAAGCGACCATCGGCCGCTGAGCCGATGACGGACCGTCATTGGTGTTCGTCTTGGCGAGGCCGTTTTCGGGACGAGCCGATGGATCGCGCCCGTATGCCGGGCGGCGACGGGTTCCAGCCTCAGCAGGGCGATCTTAGCAGCTTGGCGCGCGTAGCAAAAACCGACGCGACGATTCCTGGTTGACGCTAGACCGGCACGACCTCCGGTGTTGCCGGGGAAAGCGCGGTGGCGATCGCTTCGTCCACCTGCTCGATCCAGACGAACTTGAGCCTGTCGCGCGCGTCCGCGGGGATTTCCTCGAGATCGCGGCGATTGCGCGCGGGCAGCATGACGGTGCTGATGCCGGCGCGCAGCGCGGCCAGCACTTTCTCCTTCACGCCACCGATGGGAAGGACCAGCCCGCGCAGGCTGATCTCGCCCGTCATGGCCACATCGCTGCGCACCGGCCGGCCCGTCAGCAACGAGGCTAGCGCAACGAAGATCGCCACGCCCGCGCTCGGGCCATCCTTCGGTGTTGCGCCGGCCGGCACGTGGATGTGGATGTCCGACTTTTCGAGCGCCTCGGGCTGTACGCCGAGCTCTCGCGAACGCGCCTTGACCAGCGACAGCGCGGCCTGCGCGCTTTCCTTCATCACTTCGCCGAGCTGGCCGGTGAGGATCAGCTTGCCCGCGCCGGGCATGCGTGCAGCCTCGACGAACAGGATGTCGCCTCCCACCGGCGTCCAGGCGAGTCCGGTCGCGACGCCGGGTACGCCGCTGCGCATCGCGACTTCGGCCTCGAACTTGCGCGGCCCGAGGATCGCCGGCAGATCGTCGGGGCCGATCTTCACCTGCTGCGCGCTGCCCTCGGCGATGCGCACGGCGATGTTGCGAAAGACATTCCCGATCTCGCGTTCGAGATTGCGCACCCCCGCCTCGCGCGTGTAGTCGTCGATGATCGAGAGCAACGCGTTGTCGCTGATCTCGCACTGCTCTGCGTTGAGCCCGGTTGCGGCAAGCTGCCGCGGGACCAGGTAGCGACGTGCGATCTGCAGCTTTTCCTGCGCGGTATAGCCCGGCAGCTGGATGATCTCCATGCGGTCGCGCAACGGGCCCGGTATGGTGTCGAGCACGTTCGCCGTACAGATGAACATCACGCCGGACAGATCGAACGGTACCGCGAGATAGTTGTCGCGGAACGTCGAGTTCTGCTCCGGATCGAGCACTTCGAGCAGCGCCGACGCCGGGTCGCCGTGGAAGCCGCCCATGCCGAGCTTGTCGACCTCGTCGAGCATCATCACGCAATTGCGCGTTCCAGCCTTGCGCAGATTCTGGATGATGTTCCCCGGCAGCGAGCCGATATACGTCCGCCGGTGGCCGCGGATCTCCGCTTCGTCGTGCACGCCGCCCAGGCTCACGCGCACGAATTTGCGCTCGGTCGCCCTGGCGATGCTCTGCCCGAGCGAGGTCTTGCCCACGCCGGGCGGGCCGACGAAGCACAGGATCGGGCTCTTGCCCGATGGATTGAGCTTGCGCACGGCGAGAAACTCGAGAATGCGCCGCTTGATCTTCTCCAGCCCGTAATGATCCTCGTCGAGGATGCGCCGCGCCTCGGCGATGTCGATCGGCGTCGCCGGGTCGGCAGCCCAGGGCAGCTCGATCAGCCAGTCGAGATAGGTGCGTATCATCGAATATTCGCCGGCGGCTTCGGGCATGCGCTCGAGGCGCTTGAGTTCCTTGCGCGCCTGTTTTTCCACCTCCGCGGGCATTCTCGCTTCGGTGATGGCCTTTTCGAGCTCGGCGATTTCCGCCGCGCTCTCGTCGCCCTCGCCGAGCTCCTTCTGGATCGTGCGCATCTGCTCGCGCAGCAGGTGCTTACGGTTGGTGTCGTCGATCGATTCCCGCGTGCGCGCGTCGATCTCGCGCGACACCTTCAGCACCTCGATGCGGTGCGACAGGAGCTCGAGCAGCTTGTCGAGACGCGCCTTCAGGTCGAAGGTCTCCAGCAGCGCCTGCTTCTCCTCGGGACCGATGTCCATGAGCCCGGCGATGAAATCCGCGAGGCGTGCGGGGCCCTCCACGCCCTGCAGCGCGGCCACCATCTCTTCGGGCACCT
Source organism: Betaproteobacteria bacterium (assembly GCA_005888955.1). Classification (GTDB taxonomy): domain Bacteria; phylum Pseudomonadota; class Gammaproteobacteria; order Burkholderiales; family Casimicrobiaceae; genus PALSA-1003. The sequence goes on along the minus strand of VBCS01000040.1, from coordinate 173 downwards.
GCGGCAGCAGTTGCAGGATCTCGATCGCGCGTTCCCTGAGGCTGTGGGCGCGACCCTCGATGTCCGCGTCGACGCGCTCGGGATCCTCGAGTAACTGCACGCGCGCGACGGTAAACGGGTAACCGTCCAGGAACTGCAGCACACGAAAGCGCTTCACACCCTTGCAGATGGCG
>VBCS01000262.1 GCA_005888955.1 Betaproteobacteria bacterium | reverse complement strand
GCACGCGCTCGTCAAGGGGATCACGACGCATATCATCGACGACACCGAGGAGGCGAGGCAAAAATACGCCCGGCCGATTCAGGTGATCGAAGGCCCGCTGATGGCCGGTATGAACGTCGTCGGCGATCTGTTCGGCGCCGGAAAGATGTTCCTGCCTCAGGTCGTCAAGAGCGCGCGGGTCATGAAGCAGGCGGTCGGGCATCTCGTCCCGTTCATCGAGGCGGAGAAAGCAAAATCGGGTGAGGCCGGCAAGCCGAAGGGCACGATCGTGATGGCGACGGTCAAAGGCGACGTGCACGACATCGGCAAGAATATCGTCGGCGTCGTGCTCCAGTGCAACAACTTCGACGTGATCGACCTCGGCGTCATGGTTCCGGCAAAGAAAATCCTCGACACCGCGCGCGACAGGGAGGCCGACATCGTCGGGCTGTCCGGCCTCATCACGCCGTCGCTCGAGGAGATGGCGCACGTCGCGCACGAGATGCAGCGTCTGGGCATGCAACAGCCGCTCTTGATCGGCGGCGCGACGACCTCGCGCGTACATACCGCGGTCAAGATCGCCCCGAACTATGGGGGTGTGACGGTTTACGTGCCCGACGCGTCGCGCGCCGTCGGCGTGGCGAGCCATCTGCTGTCCGATGAGCACAAGGAGGCCTACGTGGCCGAGGTCGCCGCCGATTACGACCGCGTCCGGTCGCAGCACGCGGCGAAGAAGGGGCCGGCGCTGATTCCGCTCGCGAAGGCGCGCGCCAACGCGTTCAAAGCCGACTGGGCGCGCTATATTCCGCCGAAACCGGCGTTTCCCGGGCGGCGCGAGATCAAGCATGTGGATCTGGCGGAGCTCGCGAGGTACATCGACTGGGGGCCGTTTTTTCAGACCTGGGAGCTTAGCGGGCCGTTTCCGGCGATCCTCGACGACGCGATCGTCGGCGAGGCCGCGCGCAACGTGTTTGCCGAAGGGCAGGCGATGTTAAAGCGCATCGTCGAAGGACGCTGGCTCACCGCCAACGGGGTCATCGCGCTCCTGCCGGCGAATTCGGTCGGCGACGATATCGAGCTTTACGCCGACGAGTCGCGCGCGAGTGTCGTCCTGACGTGGCGCAACCTGCGCCAGCAGAACGAGCGGCCACAGGGCAAGCCCAATTACTGCCTGGCCGATTTTGTCGCGCCGAAATCCTCCGGCGTAAGGGACTACGCGGGCGCGTTCGCCGTCACTGCGGGCCTCGGCATCGAGAAGAAGCTTTCCCTGTTCGAGGCGAAGAAGGACGACTACAGTGCGATCATGTTAAAGGCGCTCGCCGATCGGCTGGCCGAGGCCTGCGCGGAGTGGCTGCACATGCGCGTGCGCCGGGAGTTTTGGGGTTACGCGCACGACGAGCGCCTCGACAGCGCTGCGATGATCCGCGAGGAGTATCGCGGCATCCGCCCGGCGCCGGGCTATCCGGCGTGTCCGGACCACGCGGTGAAAGCGCCGCTGTTCGAGCTTCTGCAAGCGGACAGGATCGGCATGGCCCTCACGGAGAGTTACGCGATGCTGCCGGCGGCATCGGTGTCGGGGTTCTATCTTGCGCACCCCGAGGCGACGTATTTCGCAGTGGGCAGGATCGGCGAGGATCAGTTGCGCGACATGGCGGCGCGCCAACGCCGGGACGAGGCTGCCCTTCGCCGCGAGCTCGCACCGAACCTCGGCTAGGTTCCCTAGCCCGCGTGCAGGCGACGCTCCGGGCACGACGCGCACCCGCCAATCGAGCGCTCAGATCACTTCGGCCGGCCCGAAGTAGGGCATCGTGTATCGTTGCGTTGGGCCATCATCTTGGCGCCCCAAGACCGGGCCTTTTCATGCTGACCGCTAACGACCCGCATGCGCTCGAGGCGTACTTCGCCGGGGGCACCATGACCCTGGCCGTCGCTCTTTGCGCCGCCTGGTGCGATTCTTGCAATGAGTTCCGAGCCACCTTTGAAAGGATCGCGCAAGCGCGGCCGGAGATGTACTTCCTTTGGCTCGATATCGAGGACGACAGCGAGATCTGCGGGGACATCGACATCGAGAACTTCCCGACGCTCGCGATTTATCGCGGCGCACGCTTGCTGCATTACGGCGTGTCACTGCCGCAGGAGGGCACCGTCACACGCCTGATCGACGCGATCTCCGAGCGGGGCGAGACCGACGCTGCCGCCCCGCAAGCCGTACGTGACCTGCCGAAGAGACTTGCCACCTGGATCGGCACGCGTTGAGCGCGCGATGACGCTCCTGCGCGGCTTCGCCCGGCTCGTTCCGAAAAGCAGGCGGCTGCTGCGTATCATCTGGCCGTTCCTGGCCATCGTCGTCCTGCTCGTCGCGCTGGGCAGCATCAGCATGGACCTCCTGTCGGCGACCCGCGCGTACGTCGGCGCCGAAGGCCTATGGTCCAAGGCGCAGAAGGACTCGATCTACTACCTCAACCGCTACGCCGGGACGCGCTCCGAAACCGACTACGAGCGTTACCTGGAGGCAATCAAGGTTCCGCTCGGCGATCGCAAGGCGCGCGAGGAATTGGAGCGGGCGAGTCCCGACCTCGAGGTGGCGCGCCAGGGCTTTATCGAGGGCCGCAACCATCCCGATGATGTCGCAGGCATGATTTGGTTGTTCCGTCGCTTCAGGAACGTGAGTTATATCGACCGCGCCATTGGGATCTGGACGAAGGCCGATCAGCACATTGCCGAACTGACCAACTCGGCGGATCGCCTGCATCGCGCCGTCGCCGCGGGCCGTGGCGATGAAGAGAGCCTGCGCCCGATTCTGGAGGAGATCCGCCGGATCAACGGCAATTTGACGCCGCTGGAAGACGCGTTTTCGTTCACGCTCGGAGACGCTTCGCGCTCGACCCAGGTCGTGCTGCTGGCCGCGACGTCGATCGGTGCGGCACTCCTCGTGCTGCTCGGCGCCATCCTGTCGTGGCGGATGCTGCGCGAAAGCGAGGAATTCGAGTACGCGCTCCGGTTCAACGAAGAGCGCTTCAACCTCGCGGTCATCGGCAGCAACGACGGTCTGTGGGACTGGGACGTCCTCACCGGCGACATCTACTTTTCGCCGCGCAGCAAGGAGCTTGCCGGATACGCCGACCACGAGATCGAGAACAAGCCCGAGGCCTTCTTCGCCTTGCTGCATCCGGACGACGTCGAGTCGACGCGGGCGGCAATGAAG
>VBCS01000260.1 GCA_005888955.1 Betaproteobacteria bacterium | reverse complement strand
ACGCGGTCGCGCTGGAAAACAGCAAGGCGAAATATCTCGGCAAGACCGGGCAGCTGACCGAGCTCCTGAGATCGCTCGGCGGGCTTCCGGCTGCCGCACGACCCGCGGCCGGCGCGCGCATCAACGAGGCGAAAGGCCGGCTCGAGGCGGCGCTCGAGCGCCGGCGCCACGAGCTCTCCGATGCCAGGCTCGCGCGACAGCTTGCCGCCGACGCGCTCGACGTGTCGCTCCCGGGACGCGGCCTTGCCGTCGGAGGTCTGCATCCGATCACGCGTACCGTGCAGCGGATCGAGGCATTGTTCCATTCGCTCGGCTTTGCGGTCGCCGACGGCCCCGAGATCGAGGACGATTTCCACAACTTCACCGCGCTCAACACGCCGGAAAACCATCCGGCGCGCTCGATGCAGGACACCTTCTACGTCGAGGGCGGAATGGTGCTGCGCACGCATACCTCGCCCATTCAGGTGCGCTACATGGAAACGCATGCGCCACCGATCAAGATCATCGCGCCGGGACGCGTCTACCGCGTCGACAGCGATGCGACGCACTCGCCGATGTTCCACCAGGTCGAGGGTTTGTGGATCGACGAAAACGTGACCTTCGCCGATTTGAAGGGCGTCTTCACCGATTTCCTGCGGCGGTTTTTCGAGCGCGACGATCTCAAGGTGCGCTTCCGCCCCTCGTTCTTTCCGTTCACCGAACCCTCGGCCGAGATCGACATGAGCTTCGGCGACGGCTGGCTCGAGATCTCCGGTGCCGGCCAGGTGCACCCGAACGTGTTGCGCGCCGTGCGCATCGATCCCGAGCGTTACCAGGGGTTCGCCTTCGGCATGGGGCCGGACCGGCTGGCGATGTTGCGCTACGGCGTCGACGATCTGCGCTTGTTCTATGAGAACGACCTGCGCTTTCTACGGCAGTTTGCATGAAATTCTCCGAGCATTGGCTGCGCACGCTGGTCGATCCGCCAATCGACAGCGAGGAGCTCGCGCAGCGCCTGACGATGGCCGGACTCGAGGTCGAGGAGCGGACGCCGGCCGCGCCCGTTTTTACCGGCGTCGTCGTCGGCCGGGTGCTCGCCGTCGCGCGCCATCCGAAGGGTTCTCACCTAACTGTGTGCGAAGTCGACGTCGGCGGCGGCGCGCCGCTTGCGATCGTCTGCGGTGCGCCTAACGCGGCACAGGGCATCGTCGTGCCGTGCGCTCTCCTCGGTGCAGTACTGCCCGGCGGGCGGGAACTCAAGAAGACGGCGATCGCTGGAGTCGCCTCGGAGGGCATGCTCTGCTCAGCCAAGGAGCTCGGCATTGCGGACGATGCGTCGGGCCTGTTGCTGCTCGACGCGGACCTCGAGCCTGGCACCGACCTGCGCCAAGCGCTCGACCTCGACGATCCGCTGCTCACGCTGAAGCTCACGCCGAATCGCGCCGATTGCCTTTCGATAGTCGGCATCGCGCGCGAGGTTGCGGCGATCACCGCGTCGCCATTGCGGCCTCCTCCGCTCGCGCCCGTAGCGGTCAAGACGAAAACGAGCCGCAACGTGCGGGTTGAAGATGCTCTCGCGTGCCCGCGCTTCTGCGGCCGCGTGATCGAGGGCATCGATCCCAAGGCGCCGTCGCCGGAATGGATGCGCCGACGGCTCGAGCGCTCCGGCATCCGCGCGATTTCCGCCGTCGTCGACGTCACGAACTACGTCATGCTCGAGCAGGGCCAGCCGCTGCACGCCTACGACGACGCGCTCCTCGAAGGCGCCATCGTGGTCCGCTTTCCTCGCCGCGGCGAGAAGCTGACGCTGCTCAACGGCCAGACGCTCGATCTCGATCCTGACCTGCTGCTCGTCGCCGACGAGGCAAAGCCGCTAGGGCTCGCCGGAATCATGGGCGGCGAGCACAGCGGTATCGCCGATACCACGCGCAACGTGTTTCTGGAAGGCGCGTTCTGGAACCCGGCGGTGATCCAGGGCAAGGCGCGGCGGCTGGGCTTCGTCACCGACGCCGGTTTTCGCTTCGAGCGCGGCGTGGACTTCGCCAACGCGCCGGCCGCCGTCGAGCGCGCCACGCAGCTCATCGTCGAGCTCTGCGGCGGCGCGGCAGGGCCGCTCGTCGACGTTTGCGGCGAGCTGCCGCAGCGCGACCCGGTGCGCGTGCGAGGCGCGTGGATTGCGCGGGTGCTCGGCATCGCGATCCCAGCGGAAACCGTGGCGGATATCTTCAAGCGGCTCCAATTGCAACCGAAACGCCAAGGCGCTGATTTCCTGTGCACGCCGCCGACATTTCGTTTCGATCTCGCAATCGAAGAAGACTTCATCGAGGAAGTCGCGCGTCTGCATGGCTACGACAACATCCCTTCCGCGCCTCCGGTGCAGCCGCAGACGATGCTGCCGGAGCCCGAAGCGATGCGGCCGTCGACGGAGCTGCGACAACGGCTGGTCGATCGCGATTACCAGGAAGCGATCACGTTCAGCTTCGTCGACTCGGGCTGGGAGCGCGCGCTCGGTATCGATGCGAATCCGATCCGTGTCCTCAACCCGATCGCGAGCAACCTTGACGTGATGCGGACGACGTTGCTCGGCGGCCTGCTCGACACGTTGCGCACCAACGCCAACCGGAAGCAGGAGCGCGTGCGGATCTTCGAAGTCGGTCGATGCTTCCTCCGCGAGCCCGGTGGCTATGCGCAGCCGTTGCGGGTCGGCGGCCTCGCGTACGGACCGGCGCTGCCCGAGCAATGGGACGGCGGCAAGCGGCCGATCGATTTCTTCGACGTCAAGGGCGACCTCGAAGCGCTGGCCGCGCCGCTCGCCGTTCGGACCGAGGCCGCGACGCACCCTGCGCTGCATCCGGGCCGTTCGGCCCGCGTCCTGGTTGACGGCGCGCCGGCGGGATGGGTCGGCGAGCTGCACCCGCGCCTGCTGGGCGCGTTCGAGCTGCCGCACGCTCCCGTCGTATTCGAGCTGGACCTCGCGCCGCTCAGGCGACGGCCGCAGCCCGTCGCGCGACCGGTCTCGAAGCTACCCGTCGTGCGCCGCGACCTCGCGGTCGTGGTCGACGAAGGCATTTCGGCCCAAGCGGTGCTCGATGCGCTTGTCGCCGTCAAGCCACCTTCTGTGGACCACATCGCGCTCTTCGACGTCTACCGCGGACGCGGTATTGAGGCCGGCAAAAAAAGCCTTGCAATTCTGGTGCTTATACAAGATACTGCACGTACTTTGACGGACGCCGAAATCGACGCGACCGTGGCGGTACTGCTGCGGGAAATAGAGAATCGATTCGGCGGCATGCTGCGCCGCTAGGGTTTTTTCGGGGGACTCCAATGACGCTCACCAAAGCCGAACTTGCGGATTTGCTTTTCGAGCAGCTCGGGCTCAACAAGCGCGAAGCCAAGGATATGGTCGAGCGCTTCTTCGAGGAAGTCCGCATCGCGCTCGAGTCCGGCGACAGCGTCAAGCTGTCCG
>VBCS01000259.1 GCA_005888955.1 Betaproteobacteria bacterium | reverse complement strand
CCAGGGCTCAAGGTCATCGACACGCCCTTCAGAATCGGGTTGTCCCCGTACTGCAGGTGGAGATTTTCGACGACGAGCTTATTCATGGAGACGGACTCCGAAGCGCAGCGCGACGGCGAGGCCGACCGCGACCAGCGCGATGTTGATAAGCGACAGCGCGGCGACCTGGTCGATCGCGCCGGCGCCCCACAGCGAGACGAGCATCGCGCCGATGACCTCGGTGCCCTGGCCGAGCAGATACACGCCCGTCGAGTACTCGCGCTCGAAGATCATGAACACGAGGAGCCAGCTCGCCAGCAGCCCGAAGCGGATCAGCGGAATCGTGACGTCGGTCAACACGCGCCGGCTCGACGCACCCACGGTGCGCGCGGATTCCTCCAGCTCGGGCCCGATCTGCAAGAGCGCACTCGAGATAAGACGCATGCCGTACGCGAGCCAAACCACGGTGTAGGCAAGCCAGACCGAAAAGATGGAGTTGCGCAATTCCTTGAGTCCCGGCACGAAGAGGAAGATCCACAGGAACGCCAGGCCCGCAAGGATGCCGGGGATCGCGCGCGGGATCAGCACGATGTAGTCGAGGATCTTGGCCACGCCTCCGCGCTGGCGATGGCCGGCGAGCCCGATCGCCATGTAGCAGCCCACGGCGAGCGCGCCGCCGACCGTGCCGATCAGCAGCGTGTTGACGATCGCGCGCACCTGATCGGTTTGATCGAAGACGCCGCGGAAATTGTCGAGTGTCAGCACGTCGGCGAGCTTGATGCCCTCGCCCCACTGCTCGACGAAGGCGCGCAGCGCGATGCCGGAGATCGGTACCACGATGGTGAAGACGAGCCACAGGGCGACGATCGCCAGCGCGAGCCATTTCCAGCCGCGCAGCGGCAGCAGCTTTTGCCGCGTCGCCTTGCCCTTGACCGAAACGTATTTGCCGGCGGTCTTGAGGAGCCAGCGCTGGAGCAGCACCAGAGGAAAGGTCACCGCGACGATGCACACCGCGACCGCGGCCATCAGATGGTAGGAAGGCGTGCCGAGCTTGTTGGTCAGCTTGAACAGGTACGTCGACAGGACGAGATGGCCCTCGGGGTCGCCCAGCACCAGCGGCAGGCCGAAGAGCTCGAAGCCCAGGAAGAACACGAGCACCGCCGCATAGAAGAGCGCCGGCATCGTCATCGGCAGGCTGACATTCAATGCGACCTTGAGCGGATTGGCGCCGACCACGCGCGCGGCTTCCTCGACGTCGGAGCCCAGGCTTTTCAGCGCCGCGGACGAGTAAAGGTAGACGTGCGGCACGTGGGTAAGCCCGGCAATGACGGCGATGCTCGTGAGCGAATAGATGTTCCACGGCACGCCGCCGAAAATTGCACTCGCCCACGTCGAATAGAACCCGACCGGCCCCATTGCGACGACGTAACCGAAGGCGAGGACCATCGGCGAGACGAATACCGGAATGAGCACCAGCACCTCGATCGTACGTTGCGCCGGCAGATCGGTTCGGGTGAGCAGGAACGCGAGCGCAGCGCCCAGCGGCAGGGCGATCACCACCATCCCGGCAGCGATGACGATCGAGTTGGCGAACGCAGTCCAGAAATCGGCGTCCTCGAAGATGAACGCGTACGCGTCGAAACCGAAATGCTTCGCCGGATTGAAGAACGGCGCGTTGAGGAAGCTCTGCCAGAAGATCAGTCCCAGCGGCATGAAGATCACCACTGCGGTGATCACGACCACCGTGGTGCGCGGAAGGCTGAAGCTGCGGGCGTTCATATTTTAATGCCGTCATTCCCGCGAAGGCGGGAATCCAGCGTCGTTCGACATTGCAAAGTGACTGGATCCCCGCTTACGCGGGGATGACGCATTGGTCTCCGATCGCTGCGAGGCTTCGCCTCTTGCTCTCGGACAAATGCGTCATTTGCGCCCGAGCGTCGTCTGCCACTGCTTCAGGAATTCAAGACGCTTGGTCTGATCGAGGCCGGTAAGGAGGTCCGTCGAAACCGCAATGGGCTTGACCGCGCTGCCGAGCTCCTTGGCAAACGCAACGCCCGAGTCCTTGCCCGTGATGTCGGTCCGTATCGAATACAGCTCCGCCTGCTCGGCCGCGATCGTCTGCCCGCGCTTCGACAAGAGGTAGTCGACCCAGACCTTGCCCGCGTTGGGATTCTTCGCATTCTTGGCCACGAACGCGAGCCTCGAGAGCACGAGGTTGTAATCGGTCGTGAACGCGATGCCGATCGAGGGGTCCTTTTTGGCGCGGGTCAGCGCATACGAGCCTAGGATGTTGTAGCCGATCAGGTTTTCGCCGGACGAAATGCGCTCCATCATCGTCCCGGTCGAGCTCTGCATGTTGACGCCGCGGGCACCCATCGCCTTGACCAGATCCCAGAACTGGGGATTGAGCTTCGCGTCCTGATTGACGAGCATGAAGCCAACGCCGGATTTCTCGGCATCGTAAGTGGTGACTTTCTTCTGGAACTTGTCGGCCTTGGTGTTGAGAAGCTTGACGAAATCGGCGTGAGTCTTCGGCACCTCGTCGGCGGCGACCAGGCGCTTGTTGTAGACGATCGCGATCGGTTCGAACGTCGTCGCGTAGACGGTATCCTTCCAGTGCGCCCATGCGGGCAGCGCCGGAATCTCCGGAGACTTATACGGGAGCGCGAGTCCGTCGGCGGCGAGCTTCATCTGCAGGTCCATCGACGAGCTCCAGACCGCGTCGGCCGAAGTTGCGTTGGCCGCGTTCTCGCTGATGAAACGGTTGTAGACTTCGGTCGAATTCATATCGGTGTACTCGACCTTGATGCCCGGGAACGCCGCTTCGAAGTCCTTGATCAGGGGCTGGACGAGCTTGGCATCGGTCGTCGAATACACGACGACCTTGCTTTCCTTCTTGGCGCCGTCGACGACGGCCTTGTAATCGGCTGGATAGCCGGCGGGCACCTGTGCCTGGGCTATCGCAACGAAGGCGGCAGTCCAGGCAAGTAGCAACGGCAGCTTGACGAATCGCATTCTGGCTCCTCCGAGGGCTTAAGCGGCAGCAATACCGGAACCGACTCTCCGGGGCTGCATCACGAGCAGTTTACACCGTTAGCAGCGGCAGGCGCCGGCCGGCGGCGGCACAACCGCCTACGGTTCCCGACCGAGTTCTTCGCGCAGCATTGCGACCTGGCGCTTGAGCGCATCGAGTTCGTCTTCGAGGCGGCGCACGGAGTCTTTCAGCGCGGCGAGCTCGGCCGGTGCGACGACGCTACCGATGGCTGGCTGCGGCGAAGCGGCCGGTGCTGTCGCTGTCGACGGAGCAGGAGCACCCGAAAGCAGATGCGCCCATCGATTCTCGCGCGCGCCGGGTTGGCGCGGCAGCTCGGCGACGAGCGCGCCCGCGCCGCGGCCTGCAAGCTCGTGCAGGAAAGCCTCGACTGCCGAGCCATCGGCAAACCGGTGCAGCCGATCGCTGTTGATCCTGAGCTCGCCGACCGTTTGCGGACCGCGCAGCATGAGCGTCGCCAACAGCGCGACGGCCTGCGAGGGCACGTCGAGCACGCGCTCGATGTTGTGTGCGTAACGCATTACCCGTCCGCCGCTCGATTCCTCGACAAGCGACAGCAACTTCAGGCGATCGATGGTTGCCTGCACCTCCGCTTCCGTCACGCTCATCACCGGATCGCGGCTCGTCTTCTGGCTGCTGCCCGCGGCAAGCGCATTGAGCGTCAGCGGGTACGTGTCGGGAACGGTGCGCTGCTTTTCCACCAGCACGCCGAGCACGCGGGTCTCGAGCAGCGACAACGCCGGAACCTTGGAACTCATCGTTCCCGCTGCGCGCAGATCGCGGCGTCACTTCCGGCCATACGTTGCCGTGAAGCTCGCCTTGTCGAGCTTGTTGGCGTTCAGCATGAATCCCACCATCGCTCCGCTCGCGTTTTCATCGGCGTCGATCTTGTCCACCTTAAGGGCATAGACGGTGAAAATGTAGCGGTGCGGCTTATCGCCTTGCGGGGGACAGGGGCCGCCATAGCCGGGCTTGCCGAAATCGCTCTTGGACTGCACCGCGCCCTTCGGGGTCTGGCCGCTCGCCGGATTGCCGACGCCGGCAGGCAGCGACGTCACGTCGGCGGGAATGTTGAACACGATCGAATGCCACCAGCCGCTGCCGGTCGGCGCATCGGGATCGTACACGGTCACCCCAAAGCTCTTGGTACCTGCCGGCGCGTTCTTCCAGGCGAGCGACGGCGAGACGTTGGCGCCGTCGCAGCCGAAGCCCTTATACAACTGCGCCGCCGCGATCGTCGCGCCGGGCTTGACCTCGGCGCTTTCGAGCGTGAACGTGCCGGCGGCGAGCGCGGCTAGCGGGAGCGAGACCAGAGCGAGCGCGACGAAGCTCTTCATTACGTTCTCCTCGACGAAGCCGCACGTTCCAGCGCCGGCGGCAGATGGGTCATACCCACGCGGGGCCGTTGCTGCTATCGTACGGCCCAAAGCGCGCATTTTAGCGCCAGGCGGCCCGTCGCAAAACGCCCGGATCTCACCATGCCCAACACACCCGAAGTCACCAACATGGCGGTGTTCTGCGACTTTGAGAACATCGCGCTCGGCGTACAGGATGCCAAGTACGACCGGTTCGACATCGGCAAGGTTCTCGAACGGCTGCTGCTCAAGGGCAGCATCGTGGTGAAAAAGGCGTACTGCGACTGGGAGCGCTACAAGGCCTTCAAGGCGCCGATGCACGAGGCGTCGTTCGAGCTGATCGAAATTCCTCACGTGCGCCAATCGGGCAAGAACTCCGCCGACATCCGCATGGTCGTCGATTCGCTCGACCTCTGCTACACCAAGGCACACGTCGAGACGTTCGTCATCATCAGCGGCGACTCGGATTTCTCGCCGCTCGTGTCCAAGCTGCGCGAGAACAACAAGGTGGTCATAGGCGTCGGGGTCAAAAACTCGACGTCCGACCTGTTGATTGCCAACTGCGACGAATTCATCTTCTACGACGATCTGGTGCGCGAGAGGAAAAGGCCCGCCGCGCGCAAGCAACCGGCCAAGTCACTCGTCGCGGGCGAGGTGCATCCGCCGGCAAAGAAGGGCGACGAGGAGCGACGCCAGGAGGCCGTCGAGCTCATCACCGCGACGGTCGAGGCGCTGCTCGCCGAGCGCGGCGCCGAGGAAAAGATCCAAGCCCGGGTTCGCCGAGTCGTATTATGGATTCCGCTCGTTCAACGGGCTACTCGAGGAAGCCGAGCGGCGCGGAGTGCTTGCGCTCGAGCGCGACGGGAAATCGGGTGGTTACATCGTGCGCCCGCTGGCGCACGAAGAATGATGGGCCATCGGCTCTGGCTTGCCGGCCTGCTGCTCGCCGTCGCCGGCACGGTAGCCGCCGAGCGAGCATTGACGGTCGCAACTGGCGGACGCACCGCCATCTACACTCCGGCCGGTCTGCTCGCGCTGCCAGCGGCGACGACGGTGACGATTCCCGCCGACGTCGCCTACAAGCGCAGCATGACGTTTCGCGCGATCCCGTTCGCGGCCTTGCTCGAGGGCGCCGCGAC
>VBCS01000038.1 GCA_005888955.1 Betaproteobacteria bacterium | reverse complement strand
GTCTCCTTGGCCAGCGACAGCCGCAGCAGCTGCGCGACCTTGGCCGTCGTGAGCATCAACTGGAAGACGCCGTGATAGGCCGTGTGGCGGCTCATCTTGCCGTTGTCGCGCAGCAGTCGCAGTATGATCGACAGACCCGAGTGGATCGGCAGCAGAGGCTCGAGCCAGGCCTGGAGGTCGTGTTGCCGCGCGGCGGGCTCGAGGTTCAGCCAGTGATGGTAGGCGGGCAGATCAAACTCGCAGGCGCCACCGGGGATTCCGGTGCGCTGCTTGATCGCCATCAGCCAATCGTTGTCGCGAAGATGCTGGCCGACTTTCCCCGTTTGCGCGAGCAGGCGCCCGCCTGCGACGTCGATCTCGGAGAGCACCGCATCGAGCGCCCTCGCCTCGATCGCGGGGTTATGCTTGAGTGGCGCAAGCAGTTGGCGCTGCCGTTCCAACTCCTGCAGGATGTCGGTCTTGAGGTCGGCGCGCGCGGCGACGTCCACGATCTCGAACAGCGCGAGAAGAGCCGCATGGTGATCGGCGGGCGCAGTCTCGCCGGTGAAGAACAGGGCGCGGCCGTACAGATCCTCCAACCGCATCAACGTGCGGATGCGCTCATTGAGCGGGTGCTCATACCGGATCACATCCATGGCGGGCCGTCGCAGTGGCGACATTGTGCACCAAGGCCGGCGTGGGTGGCTTAGCCATCGTCTCCCGGTCAGCCGGAACCGGCTGCCGCCAGACTGCGGTAGCGGCCATCGAGGACCAGGACTTGCGGCGCGATTCCCTCCGGCGTGCCAGCGTTATCAAGAATATCATCGGCAGCGGCGAGCCTTTGCCGGCGATCGAGCTGTGTTGCCATGATCGCGCGCACCTCCGCGGGCGCGAGCCCGTTGCGCGCCACGACGCGGCGAACCTGTTCCTCTTCAGGACAGTCGACGACGAGGATCCTGTCGACCAAGGACCGAAGGCCCTTGCGCTCGAGCAGTAGCGGCACGACGATCAAGCCGTAGGGGCCGGACCATTGTTCGACTCGGCGTGCGACCTCGGCTCCGATCAACGGGTGCAGTGCGTCTTCCAGGCGTGATCGCGCGGTGGCATCGGCGAAAACGAGCCGTCGCAGCGCGCCACGATCGATCTCGCCGTCGGGCCGCAGGATCCGGTCACCAAACGCGTCGCGGATCGCAGCGAAGCCGGGCTGACCCACCGCGGACAAGGCGTGCGCCAGCGCGTCGGTGTCGATGATCTCGATGCCCAGCGCCGCGAACGCGTCGGCCACGGCCGTCTTCCCGCTGCCGATGCCACCGGTCAGGCCGATGACGTAGGTGCTCCGAGTCACGGCTACGCCGGAAGGTAGAGCGAGACGAGCGACCTGCCGAAGAACAGCGCGATCACTCCTGCAATCGCGAGATAGGGGCCGAACGCCAGAGGGATCTGGTGATCGCGCCCCCTGAACACAACCAGACCGATGCCGATAAGGGCACCCACGAATGACGACAGAAGAACGATCAGCGGCAACATCTGCCAGCCGAGCCAGGCGCCGAGCGCTGCGAGCAGCTTGAAGTCCCCGTAACCCATGCCTTCCTTCCCCCGGACCAGCTTGAACAGCCAATAGATCGTCCAGAGCGCGACGTAGCCGGCGATGGCACCGACGACGGCATCGCGCAGGCTTACGCCCGGCACGAAACCCACGACGTTCGCAAGCAATCCGCTCCACAGCAGCGGGAGGGTGATGCTGTCCGGCAAGAGCTGGGTGTCGAAGTCGATGAACGTCAGCGCGATAAGCGACCAGATGAGCAAGCAGGCGGCGGCGGCGGTCGGCGTGACGCCGAAGCGCAGGACCGCCGCGATGGTCAGTGCGCCCGTCAGGAGCTCGATGAAGGGGTATCTGGCCGAGATCGGCGCAGCGCAGGCCGAACAGCGGCCGCGCAGGAACAGAAAGCTCAAGACGGGTATGTTCTCGAACGCCGCGATGCGGTGGCCGCAGGCGGGGCACTGCGAGCGCGGCGTGATCAGGTTGTACGGCGGCAGCTCGGGCGGCGGTTCCCCCGATAGCTCTGCGCACTGCGCCTGCCAGCCGCGGTCGAGCATCTTCGGGAGCCGATGGATGACGACGTTGAGGAAACTGCCGACGCAGAGGCCGACGATGCCGCTGACGAGCCACGTCGCCAGCGGTTCGGTCAACGTCGCCGGCATGCGCGGAAGTGCGCGACCGTCAGACGACCGATCCGAGCTTGAAGATCGGCAGGTACATCGCGACTACGAGACCTCCGATCACGACCCCGAGGAACACGATGATGATCGGCTCGAGTAGGCTCGTTAACGCCGTCACGGCGTCATCCACTTCGCGCTCGTAGAAGTCGGCGACCTTGGACAGCATGCCATCGAGAGACCCGGACTCTTCGCCGATCTGCGTCATCTGCAGAACCATCGACGGAAACAGGCCCGTGTTATGCATCGCGTTGGTGAGGCTCGTACCCGTGCTGACCTCATTCTGGATCTTGCGCGTCCCGACGATGTATACCGCGTTTGCGGACGCTCCCGCGACCGCGTCAAGCGACTCGACAAGCGGCACGCCG
>VBCS01000258.1:3046-4692 GCA_005888955.1 Betaproteobacteria bacterium | reverse complement strand
TCTATCTATTCGGCTGCAACACTTTGCAAGCGCAACCGCTCAGGAGCGCATCGGCCGAGATCGCGCGGAGTCTTATCCGTTCCGGGCATTCTCCTGCCGACGCCGAAAGGTTGTCGAGGCAATTGAACGAGCGACACGGCGAAAGCAACCGTGATCGCATGCGCCAGATTTTTAAAGACGTGCCGGTCATCTATGGCTTTTCGTCGAAGGCGCCCCTTGGTCGGACGGCGGCCCCGATGCTCGACCGTTATTTTCAATCGGGCGCCAGCGGCGAGATTGGCAGCGGCCGGGCAAGCCCAAGGCTGCTCAGCTTGTTTGCGCCGAGCTCCATGACCGTCGCCATCGGTTCGAGCGATTCGGATTCGCACGCCGGCTTCAGGCAAGACGTCTGCCATTTCTCCGATGATCGCCTGTCGGCTGCGCAGAAGCTCGGCTTCGTTCACCAACTCCTTAATCGCGAGATGGCGGAAGTACGCATGTTTCTCGACCACATCGAGAAATATGCGGCGTCGCTGAGCGAGACCGAGCGGCAGGCGCCGGCGGTTGCCCGGGCGCTCGGCGAGATCGCCCGCGATGAGGCCGCGCGTACGCGATACCTCGACTTTGTGCGCGACGCCGACCAGCCCGCGATTCGCGCGCGGATGATAGGGCTGGCGGCCAATCTGGGCTGGCTTTCGCCTGCGGAAAAACGGGCCGAGCTGATGCGGATGATCGGCGACCAGCTCGCGAGAAACGCCGTGAGTCCGGCCGAAGTGGACCTGGCTTGCGCGCTGAACAAGAACCACGAGCTGGATCAGGATCAGGATCGGCTGCAACTGCCGCCGGCGCAGGCGGACAAAGTCCCTCATGCCGCGGTGCTGGCCTGTTTGGGACGTACCGAGGCTCATGCACGCGTACTTCGCGCGTTGACGAGCCCCAATGACGAAGAAGTCCAGATTGCACAGATTTATTTGCACCACCGTCCAATCGACGATGCGACTGAGCTTCGCGGCGTCGCCACGGGAATTGCGCGCATGAACGGCTCCGATGCGCAGGCTCGCGCCCTCGACACGCTCGCGCCGTATCATCTTTCCGATCGCGAAAGTCTGGAGGCGCTGACGCGTTTGTTCCCGCTTGCCAAGTCTGTAAACGTGCAGAGGGCTATCGCGGGGATCCTGATCCGTTCCGACTTCAAGACGATTGCGACACCAGAGTTCGTGAAGACACTCCGGCAAAGTCGGCTGAAATCTCCCGACGGCGCCGACCTGATCGACGTTCTCATCCGGCGCCTGCAAAGCTCGTAGGCCGGTGAACGGAGCGGGCCTCGATGCGGCACTGCAATACGGGGCAATGGTGTCTCTCAGCAATGCGCTAACACTCTGATTATATGGGTATGATGGACAGATCTGGACCCTCCGAACTGTGGGGCGGATTCGGGAGGCTGGTTCGCCAAGTGTGAATATTCACGTTTCAATCTTGATGAACTTGACCGATACTTCACACCGTGTTCCTAACTACCCGGAAAGGGGAAGGCTCAATGACACGGAATAAGCAAACACTGCTCGTCGCAGTAGCGGTGTTCACAGTGGCCGGGCTGGCGATTTACACCGCCGATTTCAAGCCGGAGGTCCTCAAGAACGTATTGGGGACTCAAGCGATGTCCGCGA
>VBCS01000258.1:0-2799 GCA_005888955.1 Betaproteobacteria bacterium | reverse complement strand
GCGTCTCGGGTGCTTCGGGCGTGTCAGGCGTCTCGGGTGCTTCGGGCGTATCGGGCGTGTCAGGCGTCTCGGGTGCTTCGGGCGTATCAGGCGTCTCGGGTGCCTCGGGCGTATCAGGCGTTTCGGGTGCCTCGGGCGTGTCGGGAGCGTCGGGCACCAGCAACTAGCCCCCGGGCTTGCCGGAATCATCGCCCCAGCGATATCCGGTCCTCGTTAAAAGCGGTAGTCGATTGACTACCGCTTTTAGTTTGTGTATTGCCGGAACTGGCAACCGGCCACAATGAGCTACTCCAGTCGATGACTCACTACCAGCCGATAAGCTATTCGATCCTTATCGCCAGCGTCATTCCGCTGGTATTCCTTTACCTGGTCAAGCGGCTGAATTTCTTTGAGACGCACCGGGTCAGGCTGATACTCCTGGCGCTCGTCTGGGGAGCCATCTCGGTGGAGCTTTCCTACCAAGTGAGCCACCCGATGAGGCTCATCCTGGGCATGCCATTCGTCGCGACCCACACCGCGCCCATTGTCGAAGAGATATTCAAATCGCTCATCTTGCTTTATCTGGTTCGCCGCGCCGACACCACGTTTTTCGTCGACGGCGCAGTCTACGGTTTCGCATCGGGGATCGGTTTCGCCATCGCGGAGAACATGCTGTACTTGAGCCGCGTGGACATGGACACCGGGTTGGTTCTCGGCACCACGCGCGCTTTCATATCCTCGGTCATGCATGGCAGCACTTCGGCGATCGTCGGCATGGCGGTCGCCGGCTTTCCCCTCGGCCGTGTGAAGCATCCTTTGCTTGCCTGGATCGTCGGCCTTGCCATCGCGATCGCTGTCCACACCGTCTTCAACAATACCGCCTTCCATCACTTCGTCTTCGGGCAGACGGGTCTCTTGGTGCTCGCTGCAATCGCGTTTACCGCCCTGCTGCTCGTTGCCATCGCCATCCTATGGGGCTTGCGCCTGGAACGCCGCCGGCTGCGCAAGTCGCTCGGTGTGCGGGCGGGCGTGTCGCAGGGCGAGGCGAGGCTCGTGCAGCGCGTCGACGATCTGGATGATCTGCTTGCACCGGTCGAGGCTCGTTTCGGCGAAATCAAGCGCGAACAGGTCGCAAGCGTTCTACTTCTCGGGGCACAACTGGCGATGAAGCAGGAACTGATACGGAAAACCAAGGATCCGGAATTGCGCGCGGAGCTTGCCGTTCAGATCCCCGAGATGAGGCAGGGTTTAAAGCGTCTGCGACACGAAGTCGGGATGTACGCCATGTCCTATGTGCGCTCGATCATGCCCAAGACGACGTGGTCGCTCTGGGCGCATCTCGAGCAGATCCTGACGAAGCTCGGTCCCCCGCGGACGGATGTCTGGAGAGTGCTGTCGGTCAGGCTTGCCGTGCATGATTCGACGGGGACAGGCTTGCATGGCAGAATTCAAGCAGCGCTCGACGCGAGGATGCAAGCTGCGGCGCTGGCGACGGACGGTGACGAATAGTTACTCGAAGCGACGCGAAGATTCGCGCAAAAGTTGAAAAAATAGACGGTCATGGGAGGATCAAACGGTGAAGTGTTTTTTCGACGATAACGAAGCCCGCGGGGTCTGCCGTTTTTGCGGAAGGTCCATGTGCAAGGATCACGCCGAGAAACGCCTGCCGTACATCGCGACGATTTTCGTCGGGGCGAACAGCACGCCGAAAGCGGTGGTTGTGGCCGATGCGCTGTGGTGCGGCGTGTGCAAGCCCGAAGCGCAGCCGGTGCCGATGCCGGAAATCTACTGACCCGCGTTGCGAGTCGGCTGCGTCTATAGCGGCGACTTCTCGATCTCGGCGTACGCCTTGCGCGCGCTCTCAAGGTTGCGCTGCGCTTTCTTGACCTTCGCGGCGTTGCCGCTCGCTTCGACCTTCTTGAGCTCCACCTCCCGCCGGTCGATCCGGCGCTGCGCCTGCTCCAATGCGACCTTGCGCTTCTGCTTGAGCCCGTCGTCGCTGCAATGGACCATTTCTGCGCGGGCGCGCTCCAGGCTGGCAAGCTGACGGGTATTGCCCTTGGCCTTGGCTTGAGCGATGTCGGCGTCGAGCCGGCAGGCCTTGGCGGCGCAAGGTTCCAGCGTATCGCAGGATGTGGCGGCAAACGCCAGCGGGGCCGCAACCGAAACCGCGGTTGCGATCCCGATAAGCATGGACCAGCCACAAGCGGCCATCTTTTCCTGCTCCCTCGGCCAGGCGATGCCCATTCTAGCAGTGTCACATTCGGGCCGCACTTTGCGTACTTGCGCGGCGGCGGGCGGCGGCCCCTGGAGCTTCGACGCGCTGCGCCGGTAACGTGGTCTGACCCGCGGAAGGCTTGCCACGCCGCTGGCATTTTGTCCTACAGCATTTTCGGATGGCTGCCGATATTCGCGAAATCTGACTCGGGTTATCGTTTCAATCGTTGACGCTGATCAGGGCAGTTTCGCAATGGGTCTACGCCCGCTGTGGGTTCTTGGATTGTTCGCGCTGGCAAGCCTGGGGCGGGCGCAGGAAATTCACAAATGCGCCGGCCAGGACGGCGTTACGTATCAGAACGTTCCATGCCCAGCCGGGCAACAAGAGCAGGCATTTGCATCCATCGCAAGGAACCAGAATCGTCAGGAGCAAGCGCCTCCATCCGCCACAAGAAGCGAAAATGCCCGGGACGCCTATACATCTCGATCAGGCGAGGCGAACCGCTACGCCGGGACACCCTTTGCAGCGACGACGTTATTCATCGGTATGACGGACACCCAGGTCCTGAATCTCACCGGATGGGGCCGCCCGAGCCAGATCCA
>VBCS01000037.1 GCA_005888955.1 Betaproteobacteria bacterium | reverse complement strand
AGATTCCCGGCGTGCTGGTCGATTGTGTCGTCATCGCGAGCGCCGAGCACCATCACCAGACCTACGGCACGCGCTACAGCCCGGCGCTCGCCGGCGAATTCCGCGTCCCGCTCGACGCGCTCCAGCCCTTGCCGCTCGACGAGCGCAAGATCATCGCGCGGCGCTGCGCTTTCGAGCTGCCGATGGGGGGTGTCGTGAATCTGGGCATCGGCATGCCCGAGGGCGTCGCGTCGGTCGCCAACGAAGAGGCCGTGCTCAACCATCTCACGCTCACCGCCGAGCCCGGTGTCATCGGCGGCGTGCCGCAAGGCGGACTCGACTTCGGCGCCGCAGTGAACACCGACGCGATCATCCATCAGAACCAGCAATTCGACTTCTACGACGGCGGCGGCCTGGATATGGCTTGCCTGGGCATGGCGCAGGTCGACGGCGAAGGAAATGTCAACGTGAGCCGCTTCGGGCCGCGCCTCGCCGGCGCCGGCGGTTTCATCAACATCAGCCAGAACGCACGGCGGCTGGTCTTCGCCGGCACCTTCACCACCGGCGGGCTCGAGATCGCCATCGAGAACGGCGAGCTCAGGATCGTCCGCGAAGGCCGCAGCAAGAAGTTCATCCGCGAGGTCGAGCAAGTCACCTTCAACGGCGCATACGCTGCCGAGAGCGGACAGCCGGTCCTGTATGTCACCGAACGCTGCGTGTTCCGTCGCAGCCGCGAAGGCATGGAGCTGATCGAGGTCGCGCCCGGCATCGACGTTAGCCGCGATATCCTGGCACAGATGGAATTCACCCCGATCGTGCGCAATCCGGGGCCGATGGAAGCGCGAATCTTCCGCGACGAGCCGATGCAGCTGGAGGAGACGCTGCTCGGGTTGGGGCTCGCCGAGCGCGTGAGCTACGACGCCGAGCGCAACATCCTGTTTCTCAATCTCGAAGGCATGCACGTGCGCACTCGCGACGACGTCGACCGGGTGCGCCGCGCGGTCGAAGAGCGCTGCCATGCGATCGGCAGGAAAGTTGCGCTGGTGGTGAATTACGACGATTTCCTGATCGACGCGGCGGTTGCGGATACCTATGCCGCGATGGTGCGTTACATGGAGACGCACTACTATACGACTGCGTCGCGCTACACGACGAGCGCATTCCTGCGGTTGAAGCTCGGCGAGGCGCTGGCGCGGCGCCGCGTCGCGCCGCACATTTTCGAGACGTCCGACGAAGCGCACAAGTTCGTGGCCGCGCAGACGAAAGAGGGTTCCGCCGATGCTGCCTGATCGGCAACTCGATTGAGGTCGCCGCTTTCAATGGGACAGCTCGAAGGCAAGGTCGCGATCGTCACCGGCGGCGCCGGCGGATTCGGCGAGGGCATTGCGCGACTTTTTGTCGCCGAAGGCGCGCGCGTCCTGATCGCGGATATCGAGCAGGCGAAAGCGCAGAAGCTGGCGGCCGAGCTGGGCTCGCCGGCGAGGGCGGTGCGGTGCGATGTCGCAAAAAGTGCGGACGTCTTCGCCGCGGTCAAGGCCTGCGTCGACGCCTTCGGCCCGCCCGACATCGTCGTCAACAACGCGGGCACCACGCATCGCAACCAGCCGATGCTCGACGTCGACGAAGCGACCTTCGACAAGGTGTTTGCGGTCAACGTGAAATCGATCTTTCACATGGCGCATGCCGTGGTCCCCTTGATGCGCGAGCGCAAGCAGGGAGTGATCCTCAATATCGGTTCGACCGCGGGCTTGAGGCCGCGTCCGGGGCTCACCTGGTACAACGCGTCCAAGGCGGCGGTAAATCTCGTGTCGAAATCGATGGCGGCCGAGCTTGCTCCGGACGGCATCCGTGTCAATGCGATTTGTCCGGTCATGGGCGCGACCGGGCTGATCGAGCAGTTCCTCGGCGCGCCTGATACACCGGAAAGTCGCGCCAGAATCATCGCCACGATTCCTCTCGGGCGGATGTCGACGCCAGAGGATGTCGCGAACGCCGCACTCTATCTGGCGAGCGATGCTGCGCGCTTCATCACCGGCATCGAATTGCCCGTGGACGGTGGACGCACGATCTGAATCGGTTGGGCGCAACAATCCCGGCATCATCGCCGCGCTAACTCCGAACAAACCGTGACTATCCCAGAATGAACCTCTCCTACTTCAGCGATGCCCTTGCCGCCGCGCTCAGTGTCGCGATCGTCTTCGCTTATCATGCGTTCCTGCGTCAGCGCGTGCGTCGGGATCCCGGCTACACGATCCAGGCGGTGCTCAACCAGGGCCGTATTGCCTGGGTCGAGCGCATCATGGCCGAGAACCAGGGCATTCTCGCCGTGCAGACGCTGCGCAATGCCATCATGGGCGCTTCGTTCTTCGCCTCGACCGCAGTCGCGCT
>VBCS01000257.1 GCA_005888955.1 Betaproteobacteria bacterium | reverse complement strand
ACGAATTCCAGCGCATGCAACGTAAGCTACGCAAGACGATCCTGTTCGTCAGCCACGACATCGACGAGGCCGTCAAGATGGCGGACCGGATCGCGATCTTCCACTCGGGACGCCTCGTGCAGTTCGCCGCACCCGACGAGATGCTCGCGCATCCAGCCGGTGCGTTCGTCGCGGGGTTTGTCGGCGGCGACCGCACGCTGAAGCGCCTGCGGTTGATCCGCGTGCGCGAAGTCATGGCGCCGGCGGTTGCGGGAGATTCGGGGCGGAGCAGTCCCGCCGTTTCGCCCGACGACGACCTGCGGCGCGTCGCCGCGCTCTTCCTCGAGCACGGCGCCGAATCGCTGCAGTGCGTCGACGCGGGCGGCAACGTAGTCGGCCGCGTCACGCGCGAAGCCGTCGCCGCGCGCCTCACCCGCGAGGGCGCACGATGAGCGCCGCCGTCGTCGCGACGCGCTCGCGGATGCCCTACGTCGTCCTCGCCGGGATCGCGCTCGCGATTGCCGCCGGACTCTGGGCGAGCGGGCTCGGCGCGGACATCCTGCGCTACAGGAAGGACATCGTCTACCTCACCAAGCAACATCTGGTACTCGTCGCTGTCTCGGGCTCGGCCGCGATCGTCTTCGGTATCGCAGCGGGCATCTGGCTGTCGCGGCCGTGGATGGCCCGCTGGGCGGAAGCCGCGATCCAGGCGATTAACATGGTGACGTCGATCCCGACGCTCGGCAAACTCGCACTGATGATGAGCCTGCTCGGTATCGGCGCGCTGCCCGCGATCGTCGGACTGTGGATCGCTACGCTGCTGCCGATTGTCCGCAATACGTACGAAGGCATTCGCGCGGTGCCGGCGCATCTCGTCGACGCCGCGCGCGGCATGGGCATGGGGCCGTCGGCCGTCCTGCGGCGCATCGAGCTTCCGAACGCGCTGTTCGTGATCTTCGCCGGCGTGCGCACGGCGATGGCGGTCAACGTCGGCACCGCTCCGATCGCGTTTCTGATCGGCGGCGGCGGTCTTGGCGAATTGATCTTCACCGGCATCGACCTGCAGGAGCACGGGATGATGCTGGCGGGCGCGATTCCCACCGCGCTGCTCGCGGTGGCCGTGGATTTTTTGTTCGGGCAGGCGCAGTATTGGCTGGTCCCGCGCGGGGTCAACCCGCTGCGGAATTTCTGAACAGGGGATCCGGAGGACGATGTGATCATGAGACACCCATTGAGCAAAGTCATGGCCGGCGCAGCGCTCGCGGTGCTGTGCTGGGGCGGCGCCGCCGCGCAGACGATCGTCGTCGGCGGCAAGGCGTTCACCGAGCAGCAGATCATGACGGCGATGACTGTCGCGCTGCTGAAGGCCAAGGGCTTCACGCCGGACCGCAAGGCGGGAATGGGCAGCGCCGCGGTGCGTGCGGCGCTCGAGAACGGCCAGATCGACGTCTATTGGGAGTACACGGGTACCGGGCTCGGCGTCTTCAACAAGATCACCGACAAGTTCGCCTCCGCCGAAGACGCCTACCGGAGGATCAAGGAAGTCGACGCCGCCAAAGGGATCGTCTGGCTCAACATGTCGCCGGTCAACAACACCTACGCATTCGCGATGAATCGCGACGAAGCGCAGAAGCGCGGCATCGTCACGATGAGCGATTTCGCGAAAGCGATCAAGAGCGGCGCGAAGCTCACGTTCGCATCGAACGCCGAGTTCTATGCGCGCCCGGACGGGCTGCCCGGCTGGCAGACCGCGTACGGCTTCGAGTTCGAGCGCGACAACGTGAAGCGCATGGACACCGGCCTCACCTACAACGCGTTGAAGGATCGCCAGGTCGATTCGGCGGTCGTGTTCGCGACCGATGGCCGCATTCCCGCGTTCAACTTCGTCGTGCTCAAGGACGACAAACACTATGGCGCGCCCTACAACCTGACGCCCGTCGTGCGCAAGGAAGTTCTCGACAAGAACCCGAAGCTCGCGGACGCGCTGAACTCGGTGTCGGCGAAGCTCAACGACGAGATCATGGCGAAGTTGAATGCCAGCGTGGATGTCGACAAGAAGACGCCGGAAGAGGTGGCCGAGGCCTTCCTCAAGGTCAACGGGTTGATCTGACCGTGGGCTAACGATGGCGGAAGGCGAGCGCGGTGGGAGCTCCGTCGCCGCGTTTGCGGACGCGCCCGCGTTCGTGCGCGGGCTCACCTTCGAGCGCCTCCCGGACGACGTCGTCGCGAGTGCGCAACGGCATCTGCTCGACCTGATCGGTGTCGCCGCCGCCGGCAGCCGGACCCGCGCGGCGGCGATCGCCAGCGCGTACGCGGCGACGCAACTCTGCGGCAGGGACCGCAACGCGCGCATCCTGTTCGACGGCCGGCGCAGCGGGCTTGCCGGCGCTGCGTTCGCCGGCGCGTCGACCATCGACGCGCTCGACGGCCACGACGGCCACGTGCTGACCAAAGGACACGCCGGCGCCGCGATCCTGCCCGCATTGCTCGCGCTGGTCGATGCGGCGGGGCCGGGCGAAGTGCCAGCTCCTGTCGACGGCCGCGAATTCCTGACCCGCCTCGTGCTGGGCTACGAGATCGCCACGCGTGCGGGCATCGCGCTGCACGCGACGGTGCCGGACTATCACTGCTCGGGTGCGTGGAACGCGCTCGGCTGCGCGGCGGTCGCGGCGCGGCATTTTGCGTTCGACGCGGCGACGATCCGACACGCGTTGGGTGTCGCCGAATACTTCGGGCCGCGCGGCCAGATCTTGCGCGCCTGCGACTCGCCGACGATGGTGAAGGACGGCTCGGGCTGGGGCGCGCACGTCGGACTCACCGCGGCGCTGCTCGCACGCGACGGTTTCACCGGCGCGCCCGCGCTGACCGTCGAACGCGACGATGCGAGAGCGTTCTGGAGCGACCTCGGCAAGCGCTGGCGTATCCGCGAGCAATACTTCAAGGCGTACCCGGTGTGCCGCTGGGCGCAACCCGCGATCGAGGCGGCACTCGACCTGCAGCGTTCGCATCGCTTTGCGGCTGACGAGATCGCGACGATCGCGATCGAAAGCTTCCGGGAGGCGGTCGCGCTCGGCTCGCAGTGCGCGACTCCGCGCACGACGGAGGAGGCGCAGTACAGCATCGCCTTCGCCGTCGCGGCGGCGCTGGTGTTAGGGCGGGTCGGCGCCGGCGAAGTCGACGTGCGCGGACTATCCGAGGCGCGCGTGCATCGGCTGCTGCCGAGCGTCGCGCTGACCGAGGACGCGGAATTCTCGCGGCGCTTTCCGGCGGAGCGGTGGGCGCGGGTGCGCGTCGCTCTCGCCGACGGGCGGAGCTTCGTCTCGGAGCCCGCGCGCGACCGCGGCAATCCCGAGAATCCGCTGAGCGACGACGAATTGCGCGCGAAATATCGCGAGCTCGCGATACCGGTCCTCGGCGCAGAGCGCACCGGGTGCATCGAGCGGGCCGTCCGCACGCTCGCGGCCGACGCCAACGCGCTGCCGGCGCTGCTCGCGATCCTGCTGAGTCCGACCCGTTAGCGGAAGGGCGCCGGCGGCAGGACGCCGTAGCCGTACTGCGCCGCGGCTTCGCAGAACGCGTGCCACACGTCGCGCGCGAAGCTTCGTGCCACCATCACGGTGAACGTCGGATCGTCGTCGCGCTTGTCGATCAGTACGTTGACGTGACCGAAGACGCTCTGCGCGCCGGTTCCCGTGGCGAAGGCGCGCGGATGGAAGTCGAGTGGACATCCCTTCGCCAGCACGTCCGCCGCGTGCGGCCCGGAGACCGTCCACGCGACGCGGCTCGCGGAGACGTCAAACAGCGCGCCCCCGGCGGCGTTCAGCGCGTCACGCTTCGCGGCGTAATCGACGAGCGGCGACGCAGCGCGCGCCACCAGCAACCACGACGCCGGTCCGAGCCACAGCGCCGTCACCGCACCGGTGCGAGCGGTCGTGTTGGGCGCGAGTGGAAGGGCGACGTCGAAAAGGCGACGCGCTTCCTCGACGAATGCGGGACCTGCGAGATCGCCCTGGACGTTCCATGCCAAGGTGATCGTCGCTTCCGCGAGCGCGACGCCGATCCCCGCGGCGCCGTAGTGTCCGGGCCGCGTCGAACCGATCGGGCCGTCGTGCGCCTCAGGCACGCAGCCGCTCCCCGTCCGGATCGATGAAGCACGGCGGGCCGACCTTGACGCGAACTCTCGCGTTCGCGAGCGGCGAGACAGCCCACAGCGTCTCGCCGTGCCGCGCGCGACCGTTGGCCACGAGCGCAAGCGCAATCCAGGCGTCGCGGTTCGGGCTCCAGCACCACGACGTGACGTGGCCCTGCATTGGATTCGGCAGCGCGCGGTCCGGGTCGGCGACGACCTTTGCCGCGCGCGGCATCGGCGCGCCGTCCTGCGCCGTGAGGCCGACCAGCTGCCAGCGGTCCGCCGTCTTCAGCGCAGGCCGGTCGAGCAGCGGCTTGCCGATGCACCATTTCGCGGAACTCACGAGCTTGCTCATGCCGAGGTCGTCGGCGGTCGTGCGGCCGTCCGCTTCCGGGCCGATCACGACGTGGCCCTTCTCGATCCGCAGCGTGCTCATCGCCTCGGTGCCGTACGGCATGAGCCCGAACGGCTCGCCCGCAGCGATCACCGCGTCCCACATCGCGCGGCCGCTGTCGGCCGGCACGTGGATCTCGTAGGCGAGCTCGCCCGAGTAACTCATCCGAAAAAGCCGCGCCGGAATCGCGCCCGCGGCGGCGCGGACCTGGCACTCGGCGACGGCGAGAAACGGGAACGCCGCATTCGACACGTCGATGTCGACAAGGCGCACGAGCACGTCGCGCGCCCTCGGGCCCGACACCGCGGCGGCCGCCCACTGCTCGGTGACCGACGCCACGCGTACCTCGAGATCGGGCCAGTCGACCTGCAGCAGGCGCTCGAGATGCTGCATCACCGCGACCGCGTTCGCGGTGGTCGTCGTCATCAGGTAGTGCGTCGCGGCGAGCCGCGACGTCGTGCCGTCGTCAAGCACGATGCCGTCCTCGCGCAGCATCACGCCGTAGCGACAACGGCCCACCGCCAGGGTGTCCCAGCGGTTGATGTAGACGCGATTCAAAAACTCCGCCGCGTCCTTCCCCTGGAGCTCGATCTTGCCCAGCGTCGAGACGTCGACGACGCCGACGTTCGTGCGCACGTTCTTCGCCTCGCGATTGGCGGCATCCTCGGGTGATTCGCCAGGGCGAGGGTACGAATGCGGGCGCTTCCACAGTCCGGCGTTGACGAAGCGCGCGCCGTGCTCGAGGTGCCAGTCGTGCATCGCCGAGTAGCGCGTCGGCTCGACGTGCGCGCCGCATTCCCGTCCGGGGAACGCGCCGAGCGTGACCGGCGTGTACGGCGGGCGGAAGGTCGTCGTACCGACGTCCGGAATCGATCGTCCGGTCAATTCGGCGAGCAGGGCAAGCCCGACCATGTTGCTCGTCTTGCCCTGGTCCGGGCCCATGCCGAGCGTCGTGTAGCGCTTCAGGTGCTCGACCGAGGTGTAGCCTTCGCGCGCGGCGAGCGCGATGTCGGCTGCGGTGACGTCGTCCTGCAGATCGACGAAGCGCTTGTCGCCCCGGTTGCGCGCTGGGACGCTCCACAGCACGCGCAGAGTGCCGGTACGCTCGGCGTCGGTCCGCGGCGCCGCAATGACCGACTCGGCGGCAGCGGTGCCGCCCGCTGCGGCGCCCCCCTCGGCATGACCGTCGGAGAGCGCGGCGGCGAGCCCGAAACGCCCGTTCGCGGCGCCAACCGGCTGGATCGGCAGCCGCGACGACTCGGGCACGAACGCCGCCAGCGCGTCGTCGTAGCGCAACGTGCCGCGCGCCTGCGAGAAGAGCTGGACGGCCGGGTTCCAGCCGCCGGAGACACAGACGAGATCGCAATCGAGCCGGCGCGCCGCGCCCCCCGCGAGCGGTGCGATGTCGACTGCCTCGACGCGTTTGCCGCCGTGCGCGCCGGTGATCGCGGATTCGGCGACGATCGGCAGGCCGAGGGCGCGTGCGCGCTGCGGCAGCGTTCCGATGAGCTGCGACTCGGGCCGAGCGTCGACGATCGCGGCGATCGCGACGTCGGCGGCGCGCAGGGCGAGGGCCGTCGCATAGGCGCTGTCGTTGTTAGTGAACACGACCGCGCGCGTGCCGGGGCGCACGCCGTAGCGCTTCACGTAGGTCGCGGCAGCGCCCGCGAGCAGCGTGCCCGGCAGGTCGTTGTTCGCATAGGGTGCGCGCCGCTCGCGAGCACGATCGCATGGGCCCGAATTTTCCACAGCCGCTGCCGCGGCACGTGCGCCGGAGGCGCCGGGAGATGATCGGTGACGCGCTCCAGCAGGCCGACGAGGTTGCCGTCGTAGCAGCCGAAGGCGGTGCTGCGCGCGAGCAGCGTGACATCGGGTTGCGCGGCGAGCCATTGAACCACCGCGGCGATCCATTCGGCCGCGCGGCCGCCGTCGATCGTCGCGTCGTCGCCGAGCAGGCTGCCGCCCCACCACGGACCCTCGTCGCAGACGACGACGCGCGCGCCTTTCGCGGCCGCGGCGCGCGCCGCGGCGAGCCCCGCCGGGCCGCCGCCGATCACCAGCACGTCGCAATGCGCATGGTGATGCTCGTAGCGGTCGGGATCGCTTTGGCTCGCCGCACGCCCCATGCCGGCCGCGGCGCGCACGAAATGTTCGTATCGCAGCCACGCTTTCGGCGTCGGCGGCCACATGAACGTCTTGTAGTA
>VBCS01000256.1 GCA_005888955.1 Betaproteobacteria bacterium | reverse complement strand
GTCTCGTAGACGTAGCCGCTGTAATTCGGATCGGTCAGCATCTTCTGCTGCAGCTGCGCGCATTCGGCCGGCGATGCCGAGAAAAAGTGCGAGTTGCCGTGCGCGGGCGGAATATAGAACCGGCACACCGGATTGACGCCGGGGCCGCCGCTCGCCTGGCTCGGGAACACCTTGAACGACTGCGCAGTGCGCGACCAACCTGGAAAATGCCCCGTATCCAGCGCGTCGATATCCGGCTGCAGGTCGCTGATGAAGTAGTGATCGAGGGTCGCGTGGTAATACTCGACCGAGACGTCAGGCAGTGGCGGGATCACCGCCGCTGCACCGGCGAAATTCGTGGCGACGTTCGGCGTGGCCGTGCCGGTGCGGGTGATCGCATTGACGCCGTCGGTCGGGAGCGCTGCGTACGTGACCTGATCGACGCCGGCGTAGTTGAGCGTCCCGCCGTCAGTGGCGAGAAATCCGTTCGGGACCACGTAATCCGGAGCGACGAATCCCAAGGCGGCGAAGCCCTGGGTGGCGATCAGTACCCGCTTGCTCGACGTCTGGCTGCTCGGCAGGTTGGAAGGAAACGTGAACGTCCTGGTAACGCCGGCGCGCGTGCTGGTGAACGTCTGCCCCGCCCAGAGATTCTTGGACGGGGTGCCCGACGATTCGCGCAGCACCACGTACTGCACGGTTCCGTCGGCGTTGGAGTAAATCGACTCGATGACAAAGGTGTGGAAACTTGCAGTTGCCGTGGTCGCGACAAGCGCCAGCGCGAGCGCGGCGAGCCGGGCGATCGAGTGCGAGTTCATGCCAACGTCATAGTACACATATTTACTGGTTTCGTAGGGGCGAGTTCATTCGGCCGCGGCGCTTCATATCGCCCAAGCCGTGCGAATTGGTCGCCCCTACACTTCGAACCCTGCCTGGCTGCGCAACTCGAATGCATCCGGGCCGGCGAGCATTTGCAGGAACCGCTGGGCGAGTTCCGGCTCGCGCGCGGAGGTGCACACGGCTGCCGCATAAGTCGTCGCCAGCTCGAACGGCGCAGGCAGCGTGCCCACGAGCGTCACGCCCGGCGTCGCGTTGATCTCCGTGACCTGCGTAGCGCCGATGAGGCCGCTCCCGCGAGAGGTCGCGAGCGCCTCCATCGCGCGCGCGCCGTTGGGA
Organism: Betaproteobacteria bacterium; assembly: GCA_005888955.1. Lineage (GTDB taxonomy): Bacteria > Pseudomonadota > Gammaproteobacteria > Burkholderiales > Casimicrobiaceae > PALSA-1003. The sequence continues at coordinate 788 of VBCS01000256.1, read as the reverse complement.
TACCCGTGCAGCAGCGGCGCGAGGTCGTCGTGCAGGCCGAGCTCGCGCAGCACCTTGACGAAGTGGATGCCGGCCGTCGCACGCTCGGGATCGGGCAGGTAGATGCCCGTCGCCGCGACGAGGCTCGCGCGCAGCAGCGCGCGGTTGCCGATCGCGGGTAGGGGCTCGTCCGACCGCACCGCGATTCCGGTTTGCACGCGACCCAGCGTTCGGATGCTGGCGGGGAGGACGCGCCCGTCGCGGGCGAAGTCGTCGAGCATTACCGCGGTCGAGACGAGTACGTCACAGGGCTCTGCCGCGAGGACCATTTCCTTGAGCACACCCACGGTCCGGAAAGTCGCGTGCACCTCTGCGCCCGCCGCGGCGCGGAATGCCGGAATGACCGCGACCGCCACGCTCTGCGCCGCGCCGGCGGAGAGCAGGTATAGCTCTCGAAGCACCAAATCGATCCGGCGGTTCGATTATTGATCGGGCTTAGCGCCCGAGATCTTGACGATGCGCTCCCACTTCACGATGTCGTCGGAGATGTACTTGCCGAACTCGTCGGGCGTCATGGTCATTGCGACCGCCCCTTGCGCCGCCCAGTCGCGGCGTACGTCGGGCCGCCTTACGATCTTGGTGATCTCCGCGTTCAGGCGGGTGACGATCGCCGGCGGCGTGCCTTTGGGAGCCACTATCCCGAGCCAGATCGTCGCTTCGTAACCGGGCACGGTCTCCGCCACCGTCGGTACGTCGGGGAGCACCGTCGAGCGTGTCTTGCCGCTCGTGCCGAGTGCGCGCACCTGGCC
>VBCS01000042.1 GCA_005888955.1 Betaproteobacteria bacterium | reverse complement strand
GCGCCCAGCGAAATGCCGACGGCGGCGAGAAGCAGGCTAGCCCAGAGGATTTCCTGAGCCGTCTGCCAAAAGCGGTGCAGCACGTTCTCCTCGACGATGATGCGCGGGATCGCGGCGAGGATCTGCGAGGGCAACGGCACGATGAAGCGGTTGATGAACCCCGCCCGGATCAACGCTTCGACGCCGGCAATCAACGCGACGACCGTGACGGCGCCAAGCACCCGCGCGCCGCCGCGCGACCGCGCCCATGCCTTGAGCGTCACCGTTTCGCTCCTGCCTTTAGCACCCGCGATTCGTCATCGCGAATGCCGCGACTCGCTTCCTCGCGCAGGTCCTGCCAGATCTCGGCGACGTAGTGCCCGAAGGCGTCGCTGCTGACGACTTCGGAGTCGCGTGGATGCGGCAGATTTATGCCGACGACACGCTTCAGCCGGCCCGGCCGGTACGTCATGACCAGGACTCGATCGGAGAGCTGCACGGCCTCGGTGAGATTGTGCGTGATCAGCAGCGTCGTCTGCTTGAGCTCCTGCTGGATCTGCAACACCTTGTCGCCCAGCAGCAGCCGCGTCTGCTCGTCCAGCGCCGCAAAAGGCTCGTCCATGAGCAGGATCCGCGGCTCGGAAGCCAGCGTCCTGGCCAGAGCGACGCGTTGACGCATCCCGCCGGAGAGCTCCGCCGGAAAGCGGCGGCCGAAGCCGCTGAGGCCGACCATGGAAACGAAGTGTTCGGCGCGCTCCAGCCGCGTTTGCCTGGCGACGCCGGAGACCTCGAGCGGGAAAGCGACGTTTTCGAGCACGGTGCGCCAGGGAAACGTCGATTCCTCCTGAAACACCATGCCGATCGCCGGATGTGTGCCCGAGACGATGTCGCCGGCGACCGTCACACGGCCTTCGTAGTCGCCAACCAGTCCGCCGATGATATTGAACAGCGTCGACTTGCCGCAGCCCGACGGTCCGATGATGGACACGAATTCGCCGGGGGCGATGGAAAAGGAGATGTCGTCGACCGCGGTGATCGCGCCTTCGCTCGTGATGAAGCGCTTGGTGACTCGCTCGACTTCGAGCAGGTGCGTCGGCTGCGGTTGCGTCGCGACGCCCGTGGCCACGGACGGCCCCGCAGGTCGCTCGATTGCCGCTTTATCGTCCGCGCTCACGCCTGGGGAGCCCGCCTTCGGGCGACTCGCGCCTACTGCCGCGGCGGAATTTGGATCAGTTCCGCGAGTTGTTCCTTGGTCAGAAGCGCCGCGGTGAACTTGAGTGCGACGGCGTCCTGCACGATCGCGTCGAGCCCGGTAATCTTGTCCGGGTCGACCGCTGCCTTGGGAAAGAAGTCGTCGCGGGTGCGCTTCGCCATTGCGACCGGAATGCCCACGAAGTCGGCGTAGGTCTGGAGCGCGGCGGGATCGGCGGAGTACATCCAGTCGACGCTCTCGCGATACGCCTTCATGAAGCGATCGATCACGGGTTTGCGGTTCTGCAACGTCTGCACGTTGGTGACCAACAGCCGCACGGTTTGTCCCTTGAACACCACGGCATCGTTGCCGCTCGCGATGATGCGGATCTTGCCTTCGTCGAGCTGTTGCAGGCCGAACGGCGGGGCCGACCAGCCCACGTCGATCTGCCCCGACATGACTTGCGTCAGCGTCGGCGCCGGACCGCCGGTCGCCGTCGGCTTGGCCTTCAAGTCATACTGCTTCATGAACGCGGTCACGATGCCGTGCGTCGACGAGCCGTTGGTCGAGTAGGCGATCGTCTTGCCCTCGGTGTCCTTGAGCGACTTGATCGGCGAGCTTGCGGGAACGTACCAGTAGAGATCGGATGCGCCGGTGGTTTCGGCGCCGATGACGCGCACCGGGGCGCCCTTGGAATATGCGGAGAGCACGCCCACGCGCCCTGCGTCCACAGGATTTCGAGCGTCAACCCGTGCTTCTTGAAGATCCCTGCGCGCTGGCCGACTTCGGCGATGGTAGTATCCCAGTTGCCACGCTGGCCCGCGGCGAGCTTGAGCGCGTCCTGGGCGTGCGCAGTTTGCAACACAGCGCCGAGCGCGAATGCCATCAGCGCGGTCGGAAAAAGCATGAACCTGCTCATCGATTCCTCCACGCAATGTTGTCGCGCGGTAGGTGCGAATTTATTCGCACGCGCCGGAATTTCGTAGGTGCGAATTCATTCGCACGCGGCGCAACATCGAAGCGTCGCTGGCCGAATAAATTCGGCCCTACGAAAAGCACCGGCCCTACGAAAATCCCCGTGCCCGCGCGGCGCAGTGTGGCGCGTGGCCCCCGGATGCGTCAAGCGCCCGCGTGCCGCTGTTGCATGCGTCACGTATGGGCGGGTACGGGCCCTTCCTGCTGCAAGGCGAGCTCTTCCTCGGCGACGCCCAGTGTCGTCCACGGAGTCGTCTTCGCGACGATCCCCTCGAAGGATTTGAGCTTGACCTGCGGGACATGTCGCGACGAAGTCCCGATCGCCGGGCCACCGTCGCGTACCTTGCGTGCGGCATCGACCATGATGCGGCGGAATTGCACGATCGCGACGTCGCTCGCGCCCAGCCGTTCGCGCGAACGGTCGGCGATCGGTCCCATCGTCTCCCACATCGCGATGTCCTGATTCGGAATGCCCTCGATGCCGGTGTGGCTCCCGAGCTTCATCGCCTGGCGATCCTGGAGATAATTGTTCTCCCGCGTCCGCGTGCGCCGGAAGCTCGCATCGAGATCGACGCCGACCTGCGCGCCGCAGAATTCGCGCCACGCCTCCTGATCGATGCCTTCGCAGTCGCTCCAGGCGATGAAGTAGAACATCGTGTTGGTGTCGTCCAGCGGGATGTTCAGGATCGACAGGTTGTATAGGTTGTTCGGCGGGATCAGCACGGTGAACGGCGCAACGAACAGCGTGATGCGCAGATAATCGTGCGTGCGCGCATCTTTGATCGGACGGCGGATCGCCACGTAGCGAAAGCCGAAATCGGTACGCTGCACCTGCAGCCGCGGCGCCTTGTCGGTCGAAGGGCGCAGCCATTCCTTATCCGTTGCGCCCGCGCGCTCCACCTGCGCGGGCACCATGTCGGTCGAATGCAGGCTCGAGCTGTGTGCCGAATCGATCGCGCCTTCGAGCACCTGTGCCCAGTTGCAGCCGACGTGCATCTTCACGATGCTGGTGCGGATGCGGGAGGAGGGCGCCCACGCCGGAGGCTCGAACTCGCGCATCTCTTCCGGCGGGCCCATCCACACCCAGACGAAGCCGCCGGCCTCGCGGCAGGGATACGCCTTGTGCGTGACCTTCTTGGCCAGGACCGCTTCGTGCGACTCGGAAGGCCTGTCCACGACGTTGCCTTCGACATCGATCTTCCAGCCGTGATACAGGCAGCGCAGCCCGCACTCTTCGTTCCGTCCCAACGCCAGTGACGCGCGCCGATGCGGGCAGTGCTCGTCGAGCACGCCGAGCCGGCCCTCGGTATCGCGGAATGCCACCAGGTCCTCGCCCAGCAAGCGCACGCGGGCCGGCGCGCCGTCGCGTTCGGCCACTTCCTCCGATAGGCACGCAGGTATCCAGTGGCGGCAGGAGTCCCATCGGTGCATCGCCTTCGACGCGGCAGAGCAGGTCGTTTTCTTCGGCGCTCAACATGCTTCCTCCGGTGCGGATCCGTCGGGCGGTTGCCGGGAACGGCGCGGCGGGAATAATATTAGGTCTCTAAGCAAATATTAGGCATTTTCATGCGCGCTGTCGAGGGGCATGAACACCGGGCCAAGCCTCTGCGTAGCGCCCGAGCGGTGCCGAGGCCGAATGAATTCGGCCCTACGAAAGGCGATATGCCTGAGCGCATTCGGCCCTACGAAAGGCGACATGCCTGAACGCAGGTTGCGCATCGGCGTCGCCGGTCTGGGTCGCGCGTTTACGCTGATGCTCCCGACGCTCGCCGCAGATCCGCGCCTCGAGCTGGTTGCCGCGGCAGACCCGCGCGCCGAAGCGACCGGGCGCTTCGCCGCGGACTTCGGCGCGCGGGTGTACGCGTCGGTCGACGAGCTTTGCGCGGACGAAGGCGTCGA
>VBCS01000255.1 GCA_005888955.1 Betaproteobacteria bacterium | reverse complement strand
ATGCGCGCATTGGCGAGCACCACCGGGCTCACCTCCTTCACGCCCTGGTAGACGTTGAAAAAGACGATGAAGAACACGAGCGTGATGCCGAACACGACCTTCGACGTGATCCCGAGGCCGAACCACACCGCGAAGATTGGCGCGAGGATCACCCGCGGCATCGCGTTCATCGCCTTGATGTAGGGATCGGCGAGCGTGGAGGCCGTCGGCGACAGCGCGAGCCACAATCCGAGGACGAGCCCGAGCATGGTTCCTATGGCAAACGCGAGCAGCGTCTCGATGAGGGTTACGCCGAGATGCAGATAGATCGTCCCGCCGGAAAACCAGATCCAGATTCGCTTCAGGACTTCGAGCGGCTGACCGAAGAAAAACTTGGCCCGCGTCGGATCGTCGAAATAGAACGGTGGGATGAGCCCCGGCTCGGTCATCGCGTACCAGAAGAGGAACACCCCGCCCAGCAACAACACGTGATAGAGCGCGAGCCGTCCGCGCGCAGCGCGCAGATTGGTCCTTCTTGCGCCGGACTCGCCGTCAATTTTTGCGGCTTCTTGCATAGCCCTTGAGAACTTCGTTCTTCATCTTGTGCCACATCTCGCGGTGCAGCTCGACGAAGCGCGGCGTAAGCCGTATCTCGTTGACGTCGCGCGGCCGCGGCAGATCGATTGCATATTCTCCGATCGGGTGCGTGGCAGGCCCTGCCGAGAGCACGATCACGCGGTCCGAGAGCGCGATCGCCTCCTCGAGATCATGCGTGATGAACAGCACCGATTTGCGGTCGGCCGACCACAGCTCGAGCAGCTCGTTTTCCATGAGCTGCCGCGTCTGCACGTCGAGCGCCGAGAACGGCTCGTCCATCAGCAGCAGTCGCGGATCGAGGATCAGTATCTGGGCCAGCGCGACGCGCTTGCGCATGCCGCCGGAGAGCTCGTGCGGATAGCGCTTCTCGAAGCCGGTGAGGCCGACGCGATCGAGCCATTCCCGCGCGCGCTTTTCCGCTTCGCCGCGATCGACTCCCGCGAATTCCAGTCCGGCAAGAACATTATCGAGCGCGCTTCGCCAGGGCATCAGCGACTCGGCCTGGAACATGTAGCCGGCGCGGCGGTTGATCCCGGACAGCACTTCGCCGAGCACGCGCACGCCGCCCGACGACGGCGAGAGGAGACCGGCGGCTACGTTTAGCAGCGTCGACTTGCCGCAGCCAGTCGGCCCGACAACGGAAACGAATTCGCCGGCGCCGACCACGATCGTCGTGTCCTTCACCGCGGTGTAGCGCTCGCCCTCCCGCTCGCGCGAGGCGAACGTGCAGGTGACCTGTTCGAGCAGCAGCGCGGGACTGGTCACGCGGGGATCCCAGTTGCCATGTCAACCGTTCGTCCTGAGCCCTTCGACCAAGCTCAGGACAAGCTTGTCGAAGGACGAACGGATCATGGCGGGTTCCTACTTCTTGTACTTCGCCAGCGCCTTCTGCACATAGCTGTTGTCGAAGGTCTGCCCCAGCTTGATCTCCGCCGGCTTGATCGCAGGATTGAACGCAGCCAGGTATTTGAGCGTGTTCTGCGCTCCGGTCTCGGTGAACGATCCGTCCGGCGAAAACGCATCCTTCAGCCTGACGTAGCTCGAAAGATACGCGTCTCGGTTGCCAAGGAGGTACTCCGGCGGCACCGTCGCGACCACCTGGTCGGGCGTCGACTTCTGCAGCCAGACGAGCGCGCGCACCATCGCGTTGGTCAATGCCTGAACGGTGTTCGGGTTCTTCTGCACAAAGCTAAGCGGCGCGTAGAGCGCTCCCGCCGGCATGTCGGCACTGCCGAAAACCTCTTCGGTGCCTTTGGCGGTGCGTGTATTCGCGATAAGCACGACCGCGCCCATGTTTTCGAGAATCGCGATGGCGGGATCGAGATTCGAGACCGCGTCGACCTGGCCGCTGGTGATCGCAGCGATCACCCCGGCGGACGTGCCGACACCGATGATCGATACGTCGTCACCCTTGAGACCGTCCTTCGCGAGCAGGTGCAGGACCATGCGGTTCGTGCTCGAGCCCGGTGCGCTGACGCCGATTTTCAGGCCCTTCAAATCCTTGGGTGACTTGTAGCTCGCAGCCTTGGCCTTGGCCAGCGCAACGCAGATCATCGGGTAGCGCCCCTGCAGCACGAAACCCTGGAGCTGCAGACCTTTGGGCTGCTGGTCGATCGTGTTCTCCCACGCACCCGACACGACATCGGCGCTGCCGCCGACCACCGCCTGCAGCGCCTTCGACCCGCCGTCGAAATCGCTGATCTCGACGTCGAGTCCTTCATCCTTGAAGTAACCCAGCCGCTCGGCGATGGTAAGCGGCAGGTAATAGAAGGCAGCCTTGCCGCCGACGGCGATGCTGACCTTCGGCTTCTCGGGCTTGCCTTGCGCCTGCGCGGCGAAGGGCAACGATATGGCCAGGATCGCGCACGCGGCGACGACCAGGCTACGCAAAAGCTTCATTGTTTCCTCCAGTGGGAAAGCGAATGCCGATTCATCGAGCGTCGATTGCTGTCGACGGCGCTCTCGTTCGAGCGGCGATGCTCACATACGGTTGCGGGAGTGTCAACGAGACAGCGTCGGCTCGAGCTCCGCCGGCGGCGGATGAAGGTCGCTCGATTTCCCGGCCTTCACGACCTGACCGGGCAGCTCGTGGCCGACGATCTCGCCGAGTCGGCGCGACGCGGCGAGTAGGCGATCGAGGTCGACGCCCGTGTCGTAGCCCATGCATTGCAGCATGTGCACGACGTCCTCGGTGCAGACGTTGCCGGTGGCGCCGGGCGCGAAGGGGCAGCCGCCCAACCCACCGAGGCAACCTTCGAAGCGCACGATGCCGGCCGCGAGACCGGCGAGCACGTTGGCGAGACCCATGCCGCGCGTGTTGTGAAAATGCAGCGTCAGCGCGAGATCCGGAAAGCGCTTCGCGATGGCGCGTACGAGCTGCTCGACCTGACTCGGGTTGGCCATTCCGGTCGTGTCGCCGAACGTGACGCCACTCACGCCGAGATGGACGTAGCGCGCGACGCAATCGACCACCCGCGCTTCCGAAACGACGCCTTCGAAAGGACAGCCGAACGCGGTCGCGACCGCGCCGACGACACCGATGCGGCTGCCGCGAAGCGTGTCGAATACTTCGTTGAAGCCACCGAACGATTCCGCGACGCTCCGGCGCACGTTGGCGCGGTTGTGCGTCTCCGACGCCGACACG
>VBCS01000041.1 GCA_005888955.1 Betaproteobacteria bacterium | reverse complement strand
CGGGGAAGGCGGGCATGCCTTTCCCGCTTCGCACATCTGCTTCTCGCTCATAGGAAGAACGCCGTGTCCACCGCGCCCGTCCCAGCGATTCTTGCGCTCGCCGACGGAACGTTGTTTCACGGCCAGGCGATCGGCGCAACCGGCGCATCCGCGGGCGAGGTCGTCTTCAACACAGCGATGACTGGATATCAGGAGATTCTCACCGATCCGTCGTATGCCGGCCAGATCGTGACGCTCACGTATCCGCATATCGGCAACACCGGCGTCAACGCGGAGGACGTCGAGTCGAAGCGGATCTTTGCCGCGGGCCTGGTGATCCGCGACCTTCCGCGCGTCGCATCGAGCTGGCGCAGCACGCAGGATCTGTCGTCGTATCTTCGCGACGCGGGTGTTGTCGGCATCTGCGGCATCGACACGCGCAAGCTCACGCGCATTCTCCGGGAGAACGGCGCGCAGAATGGCTGCGTGATGGCGGGGGCTCAGTTGAGTAAAGAGGACGACGAGGAAGCGTTGCGCCGCGCGCGCGCCGCACCGTCGATGGCCGGTCTCGATCTCGCCAAGGTCGTGAGCTGCACGGCGCCGTACGAGTGGGCGGGCAGTACCTGGCCGCTCAGCGTGGGTTACCGGCAGCAGGCGAAACCGCGCTTTCACGTCTTGGCCTACGACTACGGCATCAAGCACAACATCCTGCGCAGGCTCGCCGAGCGCGGGTGCCGCATGACGGTCGTGCCGGCGCAAACGACAGCGAAGGACGCGCTCGCGCGCAAGCCTGACGGCATCTTCCTCTCGAACGGACCCGGCGATCCCGAGCCCTGCGATTACGCCATCGGCGCGATCCGCAAGTTTCTCGACGTGGGCATACCGACGTTCGGGATCTGCCTCGGCCATCAGCTCCTCGGCCTGGCGGTGGGCGGGAAGACGCTCAAGATGAAATTCGGCCACCATGGCGCCAACCATCCGGTGCTCGACAAGGATACGGGTCAGGTCCTGATCACCAGCCAGAACCACGGCTTCGCCGTCGACGCGTCGACGCTGCCGCCCACCGCGCGTGTTACCCACGTATCTCTCTTCGACGGCACGCTGCAAGGGTTCGCGCTCACCGACAAGCCCGCGTTTTGCTTCCAGGGGCACCCGGAAGCGAGCCCGGGGCCGCACGATATGGGATACCTCTTCGACCGGTTTGTGCGAATGATGGAGAAACGCTGAGCGCGAAACGAAGATAGATTCGGAAAGCAGGAGCTTTACGAAAATGCCAAGAAGAACGGACATCGAATCGATCCTTGTCATCGGCGCCGGCCCGATCATCATCGGCCAGGCCTGCGAGTTCGACTATTCGGGGGCGCAGGCGTGCAAGGCGCTGCGCGAGGAGGGCTACAAGGTCATCCTGGTCAACTCGAATCCGGCGACGATCATGACCGATCCGGAGATGGCCGACGTCACCTACATCGAGCCGATCACCTGGCCGATGCTCGCCAAGATCATCGAGCGCGAGCGGCCCGACGCGCTCCTGCCGACGATGGGCGGGCAGACCGCGCTCAATTGCGCGCTCGACCTCGCGCGCGAGGGCGTGCTCAACAAGTACGACGTCGAGCTGATCGGGGCGTCGAAGAAAGCGATCGACAAGGCGGAAGACCGCGAAAAATTCAAGGCGGCGATGACGCGCATCGGGCTCGCTTCCGCGCGCTCGGGCATAGCGCATGACCTCGAGCAGGCACTCGAGGTGCAGGCCGAGATCGGCTTCCCGGCGGTGATCCGCCCGTCGTTCACGCTCGGGGGCACCGGCGGGGGCATCGCCTACAACAGGGACGAATTCGTCGAAATGTGCAAACGCGGCCTCGACGCCTCGCCCACGCGCGAGCTCTTGATCGAGCAGTCGCTGCGCGGCTGGAAAGAGTTCGAGATGGAGGTCGTGCGCGACAAGAAAGACAATTGCATCATCGTCTGCTCGATCGAGAATCTCGATCCGATGGGCGTGCACACCGGCGACTCGATCACCGTCGCACCGGCGCAAACTCTCACCGACAAGGAATTGCAGATCATGCGCGACGCGTCGATCGCCATCCTGCGCGAGGTCGGCGTCGACACCGGCGGGTCGAATGTGCAATTCGCGATCAACCCTGACGACGGGCACATGATCGTGATCGAGATGAATCCGCGCGTGTCGCGCTCGTCGGCGCTCGCGTCGAAGGCGACCGGTTTTCCGATCGCTAAGGTGGCGGCGAAGCTCGCGGTCGGCTACACGCTAGACGAACTGAAGAACGACATCACGGGCGGAGCGACGCCGGCGTCGTTCGAGCCGACCATCGATTATGTCGTCACCAAGGTGCCGCGCTTCGCCTTCGAGAAATTCACGCAGGCCGACGACCGGCTGACCACGCAGATGAAATCGGTCGGCGAGGTGATGGCGATCGGCCGCACATTCCAGGAATCGCTGCAGAAAGCGCTGCGCGGACTGGAGACCGGCGTCGACGGCTTCAACTTGAAGACGGTGGACCCGGATACCATCGCCGACGAGTTGGCGTACCCCCGCGCCGAGCGCCTGTGGTACGTCGCCGATGCTTTCGGCATCGGCATGTCGCTCGAGGAGATTCATCTCCACACGCGGATCGATCGCTGGTTCCTGGCACAGGTCAAGGAGATCGTCGACACCGAGCTGGCGATCGAAAAGCGCAAGCTCGACGATTTTGGCGCCGACGAGTTGAGGTCGCTCAAGCGCATGGGATTTTCCGACCGGCGCCTCGCGCATCTGTGGAAGAAGACCGAAGCCGAAGTGCGCGCGCGCCGTCACGCGCTGGGCATCCGTCCGGTATACAAGCGCGTCGATACCTGCGCCGCCGAGTTTGCGACCCGGACCGCGTACATGTATTCCACGTACGAGGACGAGTGCGAAGCGCAACCGACTGGCCGCAATGCACGCGGCGCTCGCGCTGCGCGAAGACGGCTACGAAACGATCATGATCAACTGCAATCCGGAGACCGTCTCGACTGACTACGATACTTCCGACCGGCTGTACTTCGAGCCATTGACGCTCGAGGACGTGCTCGAGATCGTCCACGTCGAGAAGCCGTACGGCGTGATCGTCCAGTTCGGCGGGCAGACGCCGCTCAAGCTCGCGCGCGATCTGGAGAGGAACGGGGTCCCGATCATCGGCACGACGCCGGACATGATCGACATGGCCGAAGACCGCGAACGTTTTCAGCACCTCCTGCACGATCTGAAGCTCCGCCAGCCGCCGAACCGAACAGCTCGCACGGAAAGCGAGGCAATGATTGCGGCAAAGGAGATCGGTTATCCGCTGGTCGTGCGCCCATCGTATGTGCTGGGCGGACGGGCGATGGAGATCGTGCACGAGCAGCGCGATCTCGAGCGCTATATGCGCGAGGCGGTCAAGGTCTCGAACGATTCGCCAGTACTGCTCGACCGCTTTCTTAACGACGCCATCGAGGTCGACGTTGACGCCGTGGTCGATAATCACGGCGACGGCAAGGACGTCATCATCGGCGGGATCATGGAACACATCGAGCAGGCCGGCGTGCACTCGGGCGACTCCGCCTGCTCGCTACCGCCTTTCTCGCTGTCCAAGCAGCTGCAGGATGAGTTGCGGCGCCAGACGGTAGCGATGGCGCACGGACTCGACGTCGTCGGCTTGATGAATGTGCAGTTCGCCATCCAGTTTCCGGATCATGAGAACGCCGGCAAGGGCGTGGTCTACGTGCTCGAAGTCAATCCGCGCGCGTCGCGTACCGTTCCCTACGTCTCAAAGGCAACGGGGCGCCCGCTCGCCAAGATCGCGGCGCGGTGCATGGTCGGACAGACGCTGGCGCAGCAGGGCGTCACCGGTGAGATCGTCCCGCCGTATTTTTCGGTCAAGGAAGCGGTCTTCCCGTTCATCAAGTTTCCCGGCGTCGACACCATCCTCGGGCCCGAGATGAAATCGACCGGCGAAGTGATGGGCGTAGGCGAGACCTTCGCGGAGGCGTTCCTCAAGTCGCAGATCGCCGCCGGCGTCAGGTTGCCGGAAAGTGGCAATGTGTTC
>VBCS01000036.1:1037-5072 GCA_005888955.1 Betaproteobacteria bacterium | reverse complement strand
ATTGATGGTCGCGTTCGCGCTCGTCACCGCGCTCGTGCTCAACCGCAAGATCCTCGGGCGCGGATTTTTCCGTGGCGTGTTCTTCTATCCGGTGTTGCTGTCGCCGGTTGTGGTCGCGCTGATCTGGAAATGGGTCTTGCAGCGCGAAGGCGTGTTGAACGCAGTGCTCGCGGGTGCCGGCGCGTCGCCGATCGGCTGGCTGTCGGACTCGAGCTGGGCGTTCTTCTGGTGCGTGTTCGTGAGCATCTGGGCGCACATGGGCTTCTACACGTTGATCCTGCTGGCAGGCCTGCAGGCGATCCCGGCCGACCTGTACGAAGCCGCCGAGATGGACGGCGCCTCGCCGTGGCGGCGCTTTTCGCGGATCACGCTGCCGCTCTTGATGCCCAATCTGATCGTCGTGCTGGTGTTGGGATTGATCCGCGCCGTCCAGATTTTCGACGAAGTGTTCGTCCTGACCGGTGGCGGACCCGGCTCGGCGACGACATTCATCGTCCAGTTCATTTACCAGACGGGCTTTGCGGAAGCGATCCACCAGTACGGCCTCGCTGCCGCGGCGTCGTTGGTGCTCGCGCTGTCGCTCCTGGTGCTCACGGTGCTGCAGCTGCGCCTGACGCGCAAGAGCCTCGCCGGCGGGCGAGGTCGCGACGATGGCTAGCGTCGCGACGATGCTTTCGGCCCGGCGCGGGCGCGGCAAGGCGGATTGGACCGACTGGTTCTCCTATGGTTATCTGCTGCTCGGTCTCGTGCTGATGTTCGGCCCGGTGCTCTGGCTTGTTCTATCCTCATTCAAGAGCGCCGCCGCACTGAACGAGTTCCCACCGCACTTTTTGCCTTACGGGCAGAAATCTGTCGCGGTTGCGGGTCACGAAACGCCGTTGCCGCTCTACCGCGTGACCTTGCCCGACGGCGCCACGCGCGAGCTGGCGGAAGTCCGCCGCATCGGCATCCAGGCGACGCTGGTCGACCCCAATGCGCCGGATCGCGAGTACAAGGTCAACATCCGCGACCGCACGCCGGTGCGCGATCTGCAATTCGCGACCGGAAACTACTCCGAGATCTTCGCCAAGTTTTCCTTCGGCACGTATCTCTGGAACAGCGTCTTCATTACGGTCGTCGCGACGCTGATCACGCTGCTGTTCAACGCGATGGCCGCGTTCGCGCTGTCGAAATACCGCTTCGGCGGCCGCGACGCGGTGTTCCTGCTGATCATCTCGACGCTGATGATCCCGCCGACGATCATTCTGGTGCCCAACTTCCTGGTCGTGTCCGAGCTCGGGCTGCTGAACAGCCTGTGGGGAGTGATCTGGCCCGCCGTAGCTACGCCGACGGGCGTTTTCATCTTGCGCCAGTACATGCTCACGATTCCAGACGAGCTGATCGACGCCGCGCGCATGGATCACGCGAGCGAGTGGCGGATCTTCTGGCGGATCATCCTGCCGCTGTCAGCGCCGGCGCTCGCGGTGCTCGCTATCTTTTCGGTGATGTGGCGATGGAACGACTTTCTGTGGCCGCTGATCGTGCTCTCGCGCACCGAGAAGTTCACTTTGCAACTCGCGCTCAACGCGTTCCAGGGCGAGCTCACCACGCAATGGCACTACCTGCTCGCCATGACGGTCGTCACGTTGCTGCCCGTGACGCTCGTTTTCGCGTTTCTGCAGAAATACATCACGACCGGCATTGCCTCGGCCGGCGTCAAATAATCGAGGGTCGCGCCATGGCCGGTTTGCAACTGAAGCGGGTCGCCAAGCGCTACGGCGCGACGACCGTGATTCACGGCATCGACCTCGAAGTGAAGAATGGCGAGTTCGTCGTCTTCGTCGGGCCTTCCGGCTGCGGCAAATCAACGCTGCTGCGCATGATCGCCGGACTCGAATCGGCGAGCGACGGCGACATCGTGATCGACGGCAACCGCGTCAACGATGTGTCCGCCGCACAGCGGGGGCTCGCCATGGTATTTCAGTCGTACGCGCTCTACCCGCACATGACGGTCTATCAGAACCTCGCCTTCGGCCTGGAGAACCTGCGCACGCCGCGGGCGACGATCGACGCCAAGGTGCGGGGGGCCGCGCAGATGCTCCGCCTCGACGCGTTGCTCGAGCGTCGACCGACACAGCTTTCGGGCGGGCAACGACAGCGCGTCGCCATCGGCCGGGCGATCGTGCGCGATCCGACGATCTTCCTGTTCGACGAGCCGCTGTCAAACCTCGACGCCGAGTTGCGGGTGCAGATGCGTTCCGAGATCACTGCATTGCACGCGAGGCTCGGCACGACGATGATCTACGTGACGCACGACCAGGTCGAGGCGATGACCATGGCGGACCGGATCGTCGTTCTGCGCGCCGGAAGCGTCGAGCAGATCGGCACGCCGCTCGAGCTGTACAACCGCCCCGACAATCGTTTCGTCGCCGGATTCATCGGCTCGCCGCAGATGAACTTTCTGACCGGCCGCATCGCCACGATACGCGATGAAGGTGCGCGGATCGCGCTCGATGCAGCGCCGCATGCTGCGTCAGATGCAGCACTACCAGTGCGGGTCTCGACCGCGACCGTCGAGCAGCGCGTCCTGCTCGGGATCCGCCCGGAGCACGTGACGATCGGCGCGGCCCAGGCCGGATCTCTTCACGTGACAGCCAAGATCGACCGTGTCGAGCAGTTGGGAGCCGCCAGCTTTCTTTATTGCACGTTGTCCAGCGGCGAGCGCCTGACGGTACATGCATCGGGCCAGGTCGGTTACACAGGTGGCGAACAGATGACGGTGAACCTTCCCGTGAGCGATACGCATCTCTTCGACGCCACCGACGCCGAGACCGCGGTCGCGCTTCGCTAAGGCTCCCTAAGATGCGGCCGCTCGTCAGCGCCACCTTCGGCGGACGCGTCGACGGGTCTGTCCAGTTCGACTTCGATTTCGGCTGGCAATGCCGGATCTTTGTGCTGGCCGACGATCTCGTCCGCGTGCTCTTCCTGCGCAACGGGACCCTGAAGGAACCGCGGACATGGATGGTCGCCCCAGGGGGCACGGATGTACCGTGGGAGGGCCGCGATCGGCTCGACGCGAGCGGTTTCTCGCGCCCCGAGTTCGCGGTCGCGGAGGGTAGGGGCGAAATCACGCTCACGACCGCAGAGTTATCACTGACGGTGGCGCTGCGGCCGTTTGGTTTGCGCTGGTCAGCAAACGGCAGGGTCTTCGCCGCCGACCGACCGACCCACTCGTACCAATGGAGCGAGCGCAACGGCATCGTCCGTCACTACATGGCGCGAGCGCTGACCGACCGCTATTTCGGTCTCGGGGACAAGACCGGCCCGCTCGACAAGCACGGCCGCAGGCTGCGCACGCTCGCGGTCGACGCGCTTGGATATGATGCGGAAACGTCGGATCCACTCTACAAGCATTGGCCGTTCATGATTGCGCGGGACGAACCGTCCGGCATCGCGTTCGGCTTGTTCTACGACACGCTCGCGCCGATGGTCTTCGATCTAGGCTGCGAATACGACAACTATCACGGCTTCTATCGCTATGCGGAGATCGATGACGGCGACCTCGACTACTATCTGTTCGCCGGCCCGCGCATCCGCGACGTCGTTCGCGCGTTCACGGAGCTGACGGGACGCATGGCGTTCGGCCCGCGCTGGAGCCTGGGTTACGCCAATACAGCAATGAGCCTCACCGATGCGCCCGACGCGCAGGCGCGGTTGGCGGAGTTCGTCGACCAGGTCGCTGCTCATGACATCCCATTGTCGGCGTTCCATTTCGGATCGGGTTACACGAGCATCGGCCAGCGCCGCTATGTATTCACGTGGAATCGTGACAAGTTTCCCGAGCCGCGCGCCATCGTCGAAACGTTCCGGCGCCACAACGCACGCGTCGTCGTCAACCTCAAGCCCTGCCTCCTCGACGACCACCCGGCGTACGCCAAGGTCGCCGCGCGCGGCGCCTTCGTCAGCGATGCGCAATCACATCGGCCGTGCATCGGTCAGTTCTGGGACGGCGAAGGCGCACACGTCGATTTCAGCCATCCCGAAGGAATCCGCTGG
>VBCS01000036.1:0-819 GCA_005888955.1 Betaproteobacteria bacterium | reverse complement strand
ACGAGCTGGCACACGCTGCGCTGGAACCTGCGCATGGGGTTGACCATGAGCCTGTCCGGCATGTTCAACACGGGACATGATGTCGGCGGGTTCAGCGGCCCTGTGCCGGATCCCGAGCTGCTGGTGCGCTGGGTACAGAACGGTCTGTTCAGCCCGCGCTTCATCATGAATTCGTGGAAAACCGGCGGCGAGGTGAACACCCCGTGGCTACATCCCGAAGTTCTTGAACTGATCCGGGCGGGAATCCGCTTCCGCTACCGGTTGATGCCGTATCTATACACGCTGTTCCGACGGGCTGCGGTCCTCGGCGAGCCGATGCTGCGACCGCTCTTTTACGAATTCGAGGCCGATCCGCGCGCGTTCACCGACTGCGACGAATTCATGCTCGGTCCATATCTGCTCGTGGCCAATGTCGTCGAGCCAGGCGCGCGCGAGCGACGCGTTTACCTTCCCAGCGCGGTCGACGGCTGGTACGACTTTCACTCCGGCGCCTATCATAAACCGGGAAGCGAAGTCATCGTCGCTGCACCGCTCGACCGCATCCCCATTTTCGCCCGTGCCGGGGCCATGCTGCCGTTGACCGGCAGCGATGATTCGTCGCGGCTCCACGATGAGCCATCCCGGCATCTGCGCGTGTTTGCGTCGCCCGATACTGCGAGTACGAGCTTTGCGCTCTACGAAGACGACGGGATTAGCTTGCGCTACCGCGACGGCGATTACGCCGAGGTCGCGTTCAACCTGGAAACAACGCCCACGGAAATCATGCTCACCGCCCGCGTGACCGGGCACTATGCGCTGCCGTATCGGCAGATCACTGTC
>VBCS01000254.1 GCA_005888955.1 Betaproteobacteria bacterium | reverse complement strand
CGCAAGGACCTCGTCGATCCCGACCTCGCCGTGCAGGTGATGGCGCGCTTCCAGAACGAGGCGAAAGCGGCCGGACGGCTTCTGCATCCGAACATCGTCAGCGTCTACGAATACGGCGAGGACGAGGTCAACGCATTTATCGCGATGGAGTACGTCGAGGGCACGGGCCTGCGCGAATACCTTAACCGCAAGGCGAGCTTCGATCTCGGCCAGATCGTCACGATCGTGTCGCAACTGCTGCTGGCGCTGGACTTCGCGCACGAGCGCGGTGTCGTGCACCGCGACGTGAAGCCCGCGAATCTGATCATGACCAGCGGCGGCGCGCTCAAGGTCGCCGATTTCGGCATCGCGCGCATCGACACGTCGAATCTGACCAACGCCGGCATGGTCATGGGCACGCCGTCGTACATGTCTCCCGAGCAATGTCAGGGCAAGGAGGTCGATCGCCGCTCCGATCTGTTCAGCGCGGGCGTAGTCCTCTACGAGCTGCTCACAAGCGTGAAGCCTTTCTCCGGCTCGATCGAGTCCATCGCGTTCAAGATCTGCTACGAAGACGCGCGGCCGCCCTCGGAGATCTCGAAGCTCCCCGTGTCACCCGCGCTCGACGCGATCGTCGCAGCCGCGCTCGCCAAGGACCCCGTCGTCCGCTTTCAGAACGCCAAGGCATTCAACCGCGCGCTGCGGCTTGCGCTGGATCCCGAAATCAACATCAAGCGCGAGACACAGGACGCGACCGAGATCAACCTCACTGCGGTCAAGCTGCAGGCGCAGGCGACGCCGGTCTGGGACGACACGACCTTGCATACCATCGAGCGGCAGCTCGCCAATTTCGTGGGACCGATGGCGCGCGTGATGGTCAAGAAGGCCGCGGCGAAGTCGAGGGACACGGCCGAGCTGTATTCGCTGCTGTCGGACAGCATCACCGATCCGGAAGTGCGCAAGAAGTTCATCGACGATATGCCGCGCCCGGCGGATGAGCACTCCGGTACGCATCAGACCTCCACTGGCGCGCGCGGAACGACGCAGCTGAAGTCGCTCAGCGGCGGAACGGAAGCGCTGGCACCGCTCGATCCCGGTTTTGTCGAAGAGGCGACCTCCAGGCTCGCGGTCTATCTGGGGCCGATCGCGAGAGTCGTCGTGCGCAAAGCCGCGCAGGAGGGCGGGAATCGACAGGATTTCGTCCAGCGCGTCGCCGGTCACCTCGGAGCGCAGGAGCGCGGCGCGTTCCTGCGCGAGTTCGGCTTCGTCGAATTCGAGTGAGCAAGTTCTACCACGACGGCAGCCGCGAGCTGCAGGATCGGTTCGATACGCGCCGGCTCGCCGACCGTATCGAGCAGCGGCTGATCGGGACTCGCATCGGCGACGAAGACAAGGCCTTCATCGAGTCGCTCGACATGTTCTTCCTGGCGACCTCCGACGCGGACAACCAGCCGAGTTGCTCGTACAAGGGCGGCGAGCCCGGCTTTGTGCGCGTCGTCGATCCGGGCACGATCGCGTTTCCGACTTATGACGGCAACGGGATGTTCCTGTCGATGGGCAATCTCGCGCAGAACCGGCGCGTCGGCATGCTGTTCATCGATTTCCTGCGGCCGAAGCGACTACGGATTTCCGGTGAAGCGACAATCCACCTCGATGATCCGCTCCTGCCCGCGTACCCGGAGGCGCAGTTCGTCGTTCGCGTCGCGGTGACGCAAGTGTTTCCGAACTGCCCGCGCTATGTCCACAAGTACGCGCTCGTCGAGCGCTCGAGCTTCGTGCCGCTCGCGGGTTGCGCAACGCCCGTTCCGAACTGGAAAAGGAGCGACTGGGCGAAAGACGTCTTGCCGGAAAACGATCCGGCGCGGAAGTAGGGCCGGATTCATCCGGCCGCAGCGCTCGCGCTTAGCGTTGCCGCGGATCGAACGCGTCGCGCAAACCGTCGCCCAGCAGGTTGAAGGACAGCACTAGCAGAAAGATCGATACGCCCGGCCACACGGCCATCCAGGGCGCGTTGTCGATGTAGTTCTTGGCGGTATTGAGCATGCTGCCCCAGGACGGCGCCGGCGGCTGCTGGCCCAATCCGAGAAAGGACAGCGCGGCTTCGGCGATGATCGCCGCGGCGATCGCCAGCGTCGCCTGCACGATCAGCGGCGGTACGATATTGGGCAGGACATGCCGTAAGGCGATCCGCAGGTGCGAATTGCCGACCGCGCGTGCCGCCTCGACGTAATCCTCGACTTTCACGTGCAGGACCTGCGCTCGCGTCAGGCGCACGAATATCGGAGTCGCGGATATTCCGATCGCGATCATCGCATTGGTGAGACTCGGCCCCAGGAACGCCGCCAGTGCGATGGCGAGGATCAGGAAAGGGCAGGCGAGCATCGCGTCGGTCATCCGTGAGATCAAGGCGTCGACCCAGCCGCCGATGTAGCCGGCCAGGAGCCCGATCGGCACGCCAAACGCGAGCGAGATGGAAACCGATACGACGCCGGCCAGGAGGGACGCGCGGGTTCCCCATACGACACGCGAAAGCACGTCGCGCCCGATTTCGTCGGTGCCGAACCAGTGTACCCCGGTGGGCGCCTTGCGCACCGCGCTCCAACTCGTCGCCAGCGGGTCGTAGGGCGCGATTCCCGGTGCGAGCAACGCCAGTACCACGAAGAACACGACCACACCGAGGGCGATCATCGCGCCGCGCCGCCGCGCCAGCCGATCGAGCGCGCGGCGGCCTGGCGAGATCTCGCGCGGGATCGTGGCGGTGCCCGTCGCGGCAGCAGTCGTCATGCGTGGGAATCCCGCAACCGCGGATTGACCAGGAAGTACGCCATGTCGGCGAGGAGATTGAGCGTGATGTACGCCGTCGCGGTGCACAGCACGACACCCTGCACGACCGCGTAGTCGCGATTGAACACGGCGTCGACGATGAGCTTGCCGAACCCGGGAATCGTGAATACCTGCTCGGTGAGCACGGCGCCCGAAAGCAGCGTTCCGAACTCCAGAGCGCCCAGCGTGATCACCGGCGTCAGCGCGTTGCGCAGCGCGTGTTTCAGCACAACCACGCGCTCATCCAAGCCTTTTGCCCTGGCGGTGCGGACATAATCGGCCGAGAGAACCTGCAGCATCGCACTGCGCGTGTGGCGCATGAGCACCGCCGCGATCGCGTTGCCGAGCACGAATGCGGGCATGATCATCGCGGCCAGATTGGCCTTGAGATCCTCGAAAGGACTCACGTAGCCTGAGGCCGGCAGCCAGCCCAAGGTAACCGAAAACAGGAGTATCAGCATGATGCCGAGCCAGAAGTTCGGCGTCGACAAGCCCCAGAGCGCGAACACATTGGCGGCGTAATCCCAGGCGGAGTCCTTGGCGACCGCCGACACGATCCCGGCGGTGATGCCGATCGTGAGCGCGATGACGATGGCCAGCAGCGCCAGTTCCAGCGTCACCGGCAGTTTCTCGATGATCAGGTCGAGGACCGGCTTCTGGATGCGCACCGACTCGCCGAGATCACCCTTGAGCACGCCGCCCGCCCAGTAGAGGTAGCGGATCGGCAGCGGCTCATCGAGATGGAGCTTCTGGTGCAGATGGGCGATGACCGTCGGGTCGCGTTCCTCGCCGGCGAGGATCATTGCCGGGTCGCCCGGCAGGAGCTGCTGCAAGCCGAAGATCAGCACCGATACGAAAAAGAGCGTCGGAACGATCGTCGCGAGGCGATGGAGGAGGTAATTCAACATTTTCGTAGCGCCGAAGTCATTCGGCCGCCCTGCGTCAATTCATCCTCAGCCCCTGCACCCGCACCAGCCCGTCCGGAATCGTGCGCAGACCGGAAAGCTTGCTGGTGTGCGCCCACAGCCAATGGCGGTGGATGAGGTACACGATCGGCCGGTCCTTGAGCACGATCGCTGCGAGCTCGGCGTAGATCTTCTTGCGCTCGGAGGGGTCCAGCGTCGTACGCGACCGGTTGAGCAGATCGTCCACCTCCTGCTTGCAGTAGCCCGCATAGTCGAGCGGCTGCTTGCAGCCGTCGAAGCTGAATATGTTCCCGTCCGGATCGGCACGCCCGCTCCACGCCAGCACATAGGCCTCGAAGTCGCCTTTGTCGGCCATGTTGAGCGAGGTCGCGAATTCGGTCGATTGGATCTTCACGTCGAAGCCCGCCTCCTTGACCATCGACTGGACGACCTGGGCGATCTTCTGCGCGTCGGAGGTGGTCGGGGTCATCAGCGTGAACGACGGGTTCGATACACCCGCGGCCTGCAGCAGCGCCTTGGCCTTGGCGACGTCGCGCTTCGGCACCGGCATGTTTTTCGCGTAGAACGCATTGCTTGGCGCGACCCACTGGTTGCCGACGTCGGCCTCGCCGTCCATCGCCACCTGCGCGATGCCGTCGCGGTCGAGCGCGAGCTCGAAGGCTTCGCGCACGCGCGGATCGCGGCCCAGCGGATTCTTCTGCGCGAGGTCGCTCTTGCCCACGTTGATCGTGATGCCCTGGTACCCGATCTCGGTGATCCGGGAGATCTTGAACCGGCTGTCGGTCTTGAGCGCAGCGATGTCCGAGGTTCCGACGCGCTCGATGAAATCGAGTTGGCCCGACTTGAGGTTTGCCAGCCGCACCGTCGCATCGACGATGGGGAGATACACGATCTTGTCGAAATGGATCTCGCCCTTGTTCCAGTAATTGGGATAGCGCTCGAGCACGATGCGGTCCTGCGCGACGCGCTCGACGAGGCGGAACGGGCCCGAGCACACGGGCTTCGATCCGAACTTGTCGCCCTCGGCTTGCGCGGCCTTGGGCGAGACCATCATGCCGGCGCGGTCCGCGAGCTGGGCGAGCAGCGGCGCGAACGGAGCCGAGAGATTGAGGCGCACCGTCGAGTCGTCGACGACGTCCACGCCCGTCACCGGCGCCAGCTCGCCACGGCGATTCGATCCCGCCATGGTCTTGTGGCGCTCGATGTTGAACTTGACCGCCGCCGCGTCGAGCTTTTCCCCGTCGTGGAAGGTCACGCCCTTGCGCAGCTTGATGGTGAGCGTCTTGCGATCGGCGGACCACTCATAGCCCGTCGCGAGCTGCGGCACGATGTCGAGCTTCTCGTCGATGTCGAAGAGCTTGTCGCAAAGCGCGGCGAACACGATGCGACCGACGAAGGTGCGGGCGAGCGTCGGATCGAGGATGTCTGGATCCTCGGCGAGTCCGAAGCGCAAAGTCTGTGCGCCGGCGAGGGTTGCCACGGCAATCGTTCCCGCGGTCAACAGCGCGCGGATCGTCCACGATGGCTTGCTCATGCTCTCCTCCTTTGGCTTGGGTCGCTAGGTTCGTCGGCGATATTAACGCCATCTTCGCAGACCAGGGCGGTCACATCGCCTTTCCGATGGTCCTGAACGCGCGCTGCAGGCGCTCCAGGCGCGGATCCGGGCCGATCGCCGCCCGCGGCAGCACCGCGGCGGAGGGCGCGATCTCGCGCCAGAAATGACACGCCACCGCATGCCCTCCGTCCGCGACGAGCGGCGGATCTTCCTCGGCGCAGCGCCGCTGCGCATACGGACAACGCGTCCGGAAGCGGCATCCG
Source organism: Betaproteobacteria bacterium (assembly GCA_005888955.1). Taxonomy (GTDB): domain Bacteria; phylum Pseudomonadota; class Gammaproteobacteria; order Burkholderiales; family Casimicrobiaceae; genus PALSA-1003. Next base: position 436 of record VBCS01000254.1, on the reverse strand, counting down.
GACGGAGGGTCGAGCGCGCTGGGCACGTCTCCCTGGAGGATGATGCGCTGCCGGCGCGCTCCGGGCTGCGGCAGCGGGATCGCGGAGAGCAGCGCTTGCGTGTATGGATGGCGCGGGTTGGCGAAGAGCTCGCGCTTGTCCGCATATTCCACGATGCGTCCGAGGTACATCACCGCCACGCGTGCGGCGATGTGCTTTACGACCGCGAGATCGTGTGCGATGAAAACGTACGACAGGCCGAGCCTCTTCTGGAGATCGGTCAGGAGATTGACGACTTGCGCCTGGATCGAGACGTCGAGCGCGGACACGGGCTCGTCGCAGACGATGAGCTTCGGCTCCGCCGCGAGCGCGCGGGCGATGCCGATGCGCTGTCGCTGTCCGCCGGAAAACTCGTGCGGGTAACGCTCGGTGTGCTGCGGTGCCAGGCCGACGAGCT
>VBCS01000253.1 GCA_005888955.1 Betaproteobacteria bacterium | reverse complement strand
GCTTCAGAGCTTGCCGGCGTAATCCTTCTGCACCTGCTTGATCTGCTCGTGCGAGCCGAGGAAGGCGTGCTTCGACATGTCGGCTGAGTATTTCGACGCCGGCGTACGCTTGCCGACGGCCTCGGCAAGCGCGCGGATGTGATGTGGCCCGGCGCCGCAGCAGACTCCGAGATAGCGGACGTTCATCACCAGTGCCTCGCGACCGAAATCGGCGATTTCGAAGCGGTTGCAGGTAAAGGGGTCGAGCGCTATCGGGAACGGCCTGCTGCCCCAGTCTCCGTGCCAGTGCGAATCGCGCAGCGACTGAAACGACGGCTCGCCCTGGCGCGTGCGATAGGGGACGGGTAGCGCCGCCACGTGCATCTTCACGGCGTCGCGGATCTGTTTCAGGAGCGGCAGCATCGTCTCGGGGCCGCGGATGCAGTTCAGGCCGACGACGTCGGCGCCGGCATCCACGATGCGCTTGCACGCGTCCGCGACGCCCCAGCCCTCGCGCGTGACGTCCTCTTGGTGCATCGCGAGCGTGATGACGGCAGTCTGCTTCGCCTTCTTGATCACATCGGTTGCGATCAGCGCCTCCTGCGCCCAGGAGAATGTCTCGCCGACGATGTAGTCGACGCCGGCGTCGACCGCCCAGCCGACCTGTTCGTCGAACATCGCCCGCACCGTATTGCGCGACGTGGCATCCGCCGGATCGAAGACGTTGGTGTTGCAGATGTCGCCGGCGAAAAGCGCGCCGCTCTCCTGCGCGACCGCCTTCGCGATCTCGAGCGCGCGGCGGTTGATTCGCTCGAGGTCGCCCTCGCGGCCGATCACGCGTAGCTTCTCGCGGTGCGCGTAGTACGTCAGCGCCTCGACGACGTCGGAGCCCGCGTGGACGAAGTCGCGGTGGAGTTGCGTCACGACCTCCGGGTGCTCGAGCACGACCTCGGGCACGAAGGCGCCGGCCTGCAGGTACCCGCGCCGCTCGAGCTCGAAGACGTAGCCCTCGGCGCAGATCACGGGGCCCTGATCAAGCCTTTGTAGCAGGGGCAGCCGCTTGGAGGTGGAGGCGGTCATGGCAAAATCCGTTCGAGGCTGACGAGACGAGGCGTAACTATCGCACGATTGAGGAGCGCACGTCGCGCGTTGGGCGGCGCCGGCCGGCAGATGCGGAATCCGGGATTGACCAACCGCGGGGCATTTGAAACACTGGCTCGCGGTCGAGGGCCGCGGGTCCGGCTGCTTGGCGCGACGCTGCAGTGCAATCCGCTGGTGAGGGAGAAGCGGTGGAGACGCTGGCATTCATCCTGCACAACCTGCCCGCGATCGGCGAGCGGACGCTGGAGCACCTCTCGATCGTGAGCGTCGCCGTCGGCATCGCGATCGTCACGGGCGTCCCTCTCGGCATCGCCATCACGCAGAGCCAGCGCGCCGCCGACACGGTCCTCTATCTCGGCTCGATCGTGATGACGATCCCATCGATCGCATTGTTCGGGGTGCTGATCCCGATCCTGTCGAAGATCGGACACGGGATCGGCTGGCTGCCCGCGGTCATCGCGGCCATGCTCTACGCGCAACTGCCCATCATCCGCAACACGTACACGGCAATCCGCAACGTCGATCCGGCGCTGCGCTCGGCGGCGATGGGTATGGGGATGTCGGCGCCGCAGCGCCTGGCGCGGGTCGAGATTCCAATTGCGTTGCCGGTGATCATCGCGGGCGTCCGGATCGCGGTGGTTATCAACATAGGCGTCACGGCGATCGCCGCGTACATCGGTGCGGGCGGCTTGGGCACGTTCATCAGCCGCGGTATCTCGCAGTCCGACATCCGGCAGCTCATCACCGGGGCGCTGACGCTCGGCTTGCTGGCGATCGCCGCCGACTATTCGCTGCTGTGGCTGCAGAAACGCACGACGCCGAAGGGTCTCGCGCCGCGCGCGGGCTGACCATGATCCGGCTCGAGTCGTTGACCAAGACCTACGCATCGCCGCAAGGGATGGTGACGGCGGTCGATCGCGTGAGTCTGGAAGTGCGCGAGGGCGAGACCTGCGTGCTGCTGGGACCGTCGGGCTGCGGTAAGACGACGACGCTGCGGATGATCAACCGGCTGGTCGCACCCACGTCGGGGAAAGTGTTCCTCGCCGGCCGCGACACCGAGGCCGCCGATCCCGTTGAATTGCGCCGCGGTATCGGCTACGTGATCCAGCAAATCGGCCTTTTCCCGAACATGACCGTCGCCGAGAACATTGGCGTGGTGCCGCGGCTTCTGGGCTGGCCAGAGACGCGGCGGCGGGAGCGGGCGGAGGAATTGCTCACGTTGCTCGCGCTGCCGCCGGCGCAATTCGCCAGCCGCTATCCGAACGAGCTTTCCGGCGGGCAGGCGCAGCGCGTCGGCGTCGCGCGGGCGCTCGCCGTCGACCCGCCGGTGCTGCTGATGGACGAGCCGTTCGCGGCGCTCGACCCGGTAAACCGCGAAACGATCCAGGACGAATTCCAGCGCATGCAACGTAAGCTACGCAAGACGATCCTGTTCGTCAGCCACGACATCGACGAGGCCGTCAAGATGGCGGACCGGATCGCGATCTTCCACTCGGGACGCCTCGTGCAGTTCGCCGCACCCGACGAGATGCTCACGCATCCAGCCGGTGCGTTCGTCGCGGGTTTGTCGGCGGCGACCGCACGCTGAAGCGCCTGCGGTTGATCCGCGTGCGCGAAGTCATGGCGCCGGCGGTTGCGGGAGA
>VBCS01000252.1 GCA_005888955.1 Betaproteobacteria bacterium | reverse complement strand
GGCAACGTAGTCGGCCGCGTCACGCGCGAAGCCGTCGCCGCGCGCCTCACCCGCGAGGGCGCACGATGAGCGCCGCCGTCGTCGCGACGCGCTCGCGGATGCCCTACGTCGTCCTCGCCGGGATCGCGCTCGCGATTGCCGCCGGACTCTGGGCGAGCGGGCTCGGCGCGGACATCCTGCGCTACAGGAAGGACATCGTCTATCTCACCAAGCAACATCTGGTACTCGTCG
>VBCS01000251.1 GCA_005888955.1 Betaproteobacteria bacterium | reverse complement strand
CAGGCCGCGCTGGCGGCCGAGCTGAACATCCAGGGCATCTACGACGCGGTCGGCGACAAGATCCGGGAGATCTTCCACAACCGCGACGTGACCATCCGCATCCACGATCCGAAGACCGGATTGGTCCACTTTCCGTATACCTACGAGAATGGGGTCCGTCTCACGCTCGCGTCCCAATCGCTCAAAAAACGCGGATTCATGGCGCACGTCCTGCGTACGCGCGAGCCGCTGGTCATCAACGAGAACATGCTGCAAGTCGTAGAAGAGTTCGGAGCCGTACTCGTGCCGGGGTCCGAGATGGAGAAGTCCGCCGTCTACGTTCCGCTGGTGGCCGCCGATCAGGCACGAGGCTTGATCGGTCTCATGGACATGGAGCGCGAGCACGCGTTCGGCGATTCGGACGTGCGGCTCCTCCAGACGCTGGCCAACAGCATGAGCGTGGCGCTCGAGAACGCGCGGCTTTTCGACGAGACGCAGCGCCTGCTCAAGGAGACCGAGCAGCGTAACGCGGAGCTCGCGATCATCAACAGCGTGCAGGCGGCGCTGGCGGCGGAGCTCAACATCCAGGGCATCTACGACTCGGTCGGCGACACGGTACGCGAAATCTTCGACAACGCCGATGTAGCCATTGGCGTCTACGACGCCTCAACCGATTTGCTTCGCTATCCTTATGTGTACGAATCCGGAGAGCGGATTGCGATCGACTCGCATCCCGTTGGCGACAAGGGATTTTCCGCGCATGTCATCCGCACCAGGCAAACGCTCGTCGTCAACGAGAACATGCCGGAAACGATGGCCAAGTACGGCAGCTATTCCTTGCCCGGCACGCGGACCGAGAAGTCGCACGTCCGGGTTCCGCTGATCGCTGGCGATCAGGTGCGTGGATTCATCAGTCTCACCGACGTGGAACACGAGCAGGCGTTCAGCGACTCGGACGTGCGCGAGTTGGCGATCATCAATAGCGTGCAGGCGGCGCTCGCGGCCGAGCTCAACATCCAGGGCATCTACGACGCGGTCGGGGACAAGGTTCGCGATATCTTCAACAAGGCCGATGTGGGTATCCGCATCTACGAGCCCGAAACGGGCCTGGTCCACTACCCGTATACGTACGAAAACGGGAAACGACTTGCCATCGATTCCAACCGGTTGGGCGAGCGCGGATTTGCGGCCCACGTCCGGCGCACTCGCGAGACCGTGGTTGTGAACGAGAACATGGAGCAAGTCGTTGAGAAGTACGGTTCTACTCTGTTGCCTGGCACGCAAATGGAGAAATCGCTGGTCATGGTGCCGATGGTGGCGGGCGACCAGGCGCGCGGGATCATTCGCCTGATGGACATGGAGCACGAGCACGCCTTTACCGACTCCGACGTGCGTCTGCTCCAGACGCTCGCCAACAGCATGAGCGTCGCGCTGGAAAACGCGCGTCTGTTCAACGAAACCCAGCGCCTGCTCAAGGAAACCGAGCAGGGCAATGCCGAGCTCGCGATCATCAACAGCGTGCAAGAAGCGCTGGCTTCCAAGCTCGACATCCAGGCGATTTACGATCTCGTCGGCGAAAAGTTGAGCGAGCTGTTCGATACGCAAGGCATGATCAGCCTTGCGTCATACGATCCGAAAACCAACATGCGGCACTACCACTACCTGCTGGAAAAGGGTCAGCGCTTCGAAGTAGCGGATGCTCCGATTGCGCCGATCGGCGAGTACATCATCCGCACCCGGCAGCCACTGGTAGTCAATGAAAATTACGAGGAAAGCCTGGCGGCGATCGGCATCACGAGCCAAACGATTCCCGGAACCGAGCCTACCAAATGCACCGTACGCGTCCCGATCCTCGTCGGGACCGAGGTGCGCGGCGTCATCGGCCTGGACAATGTCGATCGCGAAAACGCCTTCAGCGATTCCGACGTGCGGCTGCTCACCACGCTCGCGAGCAGCATGAGCGTCGCGCTGGAGAACGCGCGCCTGTTCGAGGAGACCAAGATCCTGCTCGAGCAGACGGCGCAGCGCGCCGCCGAGCTGACCACGGTCAATACCGTCGGGCAGGCGATCGCCTCGCAGCTCGAGCTGGAGCCGTTGATCGAGTTCGTCGGCGAGCAGATGCGCCAGACCTTCCGCGCGGACATCGTCTACGTCGCGCTCGTGGACAAGGAGGCAAGCCTCATTCGCTTCCCGTACGTGTATGGCGACAACATAAGTCCGCAGCCGATCGGCAAGGGGTGGACGGGCAAGATCATCGCGACGGCCAAGCCGCTGGTCGTCAACGAAGCGCTGGACGCGGCTGCCAGCGCGATCGGCGTGACACGGGTGGGAACCGCGGCCAAGTCTTACTTGGGGGTTCCGATCATGGCGGGCGGCGAAGCGATCGGCGCCATCAGCGTGCAGAGCACGCGCGAGGAAGGACGCTTCAGCGACGCCGACCAGCACCTGCTCAGCACGATCGCGGCCAACGTCGGGGTCGCCATCCAGAACGCGCGGCTGTTTGCCGAGACCCACGAAGCGCGCGCGGCTGCGGAAGAGGCCAACCAGGCGAAGAGCTCGTTCCTCGCCACCATGAGCCATGAGATCCGCACGCCGATGAACGCGGTCATCGGACTCTCGGGGCTGCTGCTCGACACGACGCTCGACGGCGAGCAGCGCGACTACGTCAACACGATCCGCGATTCCGGCGACGCACTCCTCACGATCATCAACGACATCCTCGACTTCTCGAAGATCGAGGCGGGCCGCATGGACATCGAGGCGGCGCCGCTCGATCTGCGCGAATGTGTCGAATCCGCGCTCGACCTCGTGGGCGCGCGTGCCACGGAAAAGCATCTCGACATCGCCTACCTGTTCGAAGGCGACGTCCCGGCAGCAATCCAGGGCGACGTCACGCGGCTGCGCCAGATCATCCTGAATCTCCTCTCCAACGCCGTGAAGTTCACGGAGCGCGGCGAGGTCGTGCTGACGGTGACGGCGAAGCCCGTCGTCGGCGGGCGCGTGGAACTGACCTTCGCCGTGCGCGACACCGGCATCGGACTGTCGGCAGAGGGGATGAGCCGCCTTTTCCAGTCGTTCACGCAGGCCGATTCGTCGACCACGCGCAAGTACGGCGGCACCGGCCTGGGTCTCGCCATCAGCAAGCGCCTCTCCGAACTCATGGGCGGCCGCATGTGGGCCGAGAGCGAAGGCGTCGGCAAGGGTTCCACGTTCCTGTTCAGTATCAACGTACCGGTCGCGCAGCTTTCGCCAGCCCGGGCGCGCGATTTCGTCGGCACGCAGCCCGAACTCTCGGGCAAGCGCGTGCTCATCGTCGACGATAATGCGACGAACCGGCGTGTGCTCGCGCTGCAAACCGGCAAGTGGGGGATGTCTTCGCGTGCCACCGAATCGCCCGACGAAGCATTGCGCTGGGTAGAGGCAGGCGAAGCCTTCGACGTTGCCATTCTCGACATGCACATGCCGGGGTTTGATGGCCTTGAGCTGGCGCGAAAGATTCGAGAACACGGCGCCAAGCTGCCGCTGGTGTTGTTCAGTTCGCTCGGCCGGCGCGAGACTGGCGACTTCGACAAACTCTTCGATGCCTACCTGGCCAAGCCGATCCGCCAGTCGCAGCTCTTCGACACCCTGGTCGGTCTGCTGGTAAGCGAGGCGGCGCCCAAAGTCGCCGCAGCCCCGGCCAAGGCGCAGATCGATCGCGATATGGCGGCGCGGCATCCGTTGCGCATCCTGCTGGCCGAAGACAACGTGGTCAATCAGAAACTCGCGCTGCGCATTCTCCAGCAGATGGGCTATCGCGCCGACCTCGCATCGAACGGGATCGAAGCCGTCGAGTCGGTGGAGCGCCAGACCTACGACGTGGTGCTGATGGACGTGCAGATGCCCGAGATGGACGGGCTCGAAGCCTCGCGGCGGATTATCGAGAAGTGGCCCGAGAGCGGTCGCCCCCGCATCGTCGCGATGACCGCGAACGCAATGCAGGGCGACCGCGAGATGTGCCTCGCCGCGGGCATGGACGACTATCTGACCAAGCCGATCCGCGTCGATCGCCTGGTGGAGGCGCTGACGCGAGTGGCCGCCCGAGGAGATCGCTGAGATGGCCGCGCAGCAGATCGTCGACCTAGCCTGGGCCGGCCAGCACGAGCACGCTATCGCGGCCGCCACCGCCGCGTTGGCGCACAAGTCGGTGGAAACCGACGAGTGCATGACGCTCCTCGATCTCCGCTCGGAGAGCTACATCGCCGTGGGCGACCTGAAGCGCGCCGCCGCCGACGCGCAGTCGATGAAGGCGCTGGCCAAGCGCGAGGCCGGCGCCGCGCTGCTGGCGCGCGCGCTGTGCCGCGAGGCGTTCGTGCAGAGCCGTCTCGGTGACCAACGTGCAGCCATAGCGACGGCTGCGGCCGCGCTCAAAGCGGCGCGCCGCAGCCGCCAACCCCAACTCGAGGCGCTGAGTCTGTGGCGTCTGGCGGGCGCCCAGATCGCAGGCCGGATCGACCCAGGCGCCGCGGTCGCCAATGCCAAGCGGGCGGCCGATGTCTTCGCATCGCTGGGCGACACCATCCAGCAGGGCCGTGCGCTGCAGACGAAGGGCAGCGCACTCTGGGTCCTGGATGAAAACGTCAAGAGCAGAAAAACCTCTGTCGAGGCGCTGGCACTGGCACGCCAATGCGGTGATCTTTTCGGACAGGGCTCCGCGCTGAACTCGATCGCAATCGTCCAGCCCGACCTCGCGGCGTCGCTGCGCTTGTACAGCCAGGCACTCGACGATTGGAAGGCGGCGGGCTATGTGCTAAGCCAGGCGATGGCCACCGGCAACCTTGGCGCCAGTTACGCCGATCTTGGCCTGTATCGGCGCGCGCGACGCCTGTCCCTCGATGCCGCGGAAATTTGCCGCCGCGCGGGAGCGAGAACTCCTCTGCTGGTGTCGATCTGGAACCTCGCCGAGTGGGAGTTTCAGGCGGGATCGCTGGACGATGCCCGCGCTTTCGCCGCGGAGGCCGCGGCGGTGACGCGCGCGCTGCGAGACAAACGTTTCCACGCGCATCCCTCCATCGCCGCGGGCTGGCTCGCGCTGCGCGAGCGCCGACTCGCCGCCGCCGCGCGGCACTTCGCACGCGCCGTGAAACTGGCCGAATCCCTCGATGCCACCACGCTGCTGCAGGCCCTGACCGAAGCCGGGCGGGCGCATCTCGCCGCGGGGCATCCCGCAGCGGCTTTGGCCGCGACGCGCCGTGCGGCAAAGATGCATCGCGCGATGGGTTTTGTGCCGCTCGATTCGATCAACCCGGCGGCGCTGTGGTGGGGCCATTGCCGCGCGCTGCAAGCCAACCGCATGGCGGCGCCGGCGCGCGAGGCGCTGGAGCAGGCTTGGCGCCTGCTGCTCGGGCGCATCGGTGGCCTGAGCGACGAAGGGCTGCGCCGCAACTACCTCAACAAGCGCGAAGAGAACCGCGAGATCGTCCTCGCATGGATTCAGCACGCGCGCGAACGCAAGTTGCCGCGCAAGCAGCGCGAGGCCCACCTGGCTGGCAAGGCGAACCTCGGCGAGTCGTTCGAGCGGCTGGTGGACACCGGGCTGCGGTTGAACGAAATCAAGAGCGAGACCGACCTGCACGAGTTCCTGGTCGACGAAGTCACCGAGCTTTCGGGCGCCGAGCGCGTGCTGCTAGTGCTGGAAGCGCCGGACGCTTCGCAGGGCCTCACCATTGCCGGATCGCTGGTGCCCAAGGGCGAAGATGAGCACGCGCTCCTCGAAGCCGTGACGCAGTGGCTGCTGGAGGCTCGCCGCAACCGCGCCGTAAGCCTGCGCCACACACCGGACGGCGCCGAATCCATCGCGCAGCGCAGCCACTTGATCGTGCCGCTGATCGTACAACGCGACCTGTTGGGCTATATCTATGCCGACATCAACGGCGCGTTCGGCCGCTTCCACGACGGCGACCGCGACCTGCTGGCCGTGCTGGCGAGCCAAGCCGCTGTGGCGCTCGCCAACCTGCGTTTCGCCGCCGGGTTGGAGCGCAAGGTGGCCGGACGCACCGCCGAACTGGAGCAGCGCGCCGGCGAGCTGACCATCATCAACAGCATCCAGCAGGGAATCGCCGCGGAGCTCGATTTCCAGGCCATCGTCGATCTGGTCGGCGACAAGCTGCGCGAGGTGCTGAAGACCGAGGACATCGGCATCCGCCTCGTCGACCCGAAGACCGGCATGGTCCATTTTCTCTACGAGTACGAGCACGGCAGACGCTTGCAGATGCCGCCGGCGATGCCGAAGCCCGGCGGACCCGGCGACAGGATGCGCCGGACCCTCGCTCCGGTCATCTACAACACGCGCGTCGAACAACATGCCTCGGGCATGGGAGTGGTGCCGGGCACCGACCGCGCCTGCTCTGTGATCCTCGTGCCGATCGTCTCCGGCGACCGGATGACCGGCTCGCTGCTCCTAGAGAACCACGAGCGCGAATACGCCTATGGCGAAGCAGAGATTCGATTGCTGACGACGGTGGCCTCGAGCATGGGTGTCGCGCTCGAGAACGCGCGCCTCTTCGACGAGACGCAGCGCCTGCTGAAGGAGACCGAGCAGCGCGCCGCCGAAATGGCAGTGATCAACAGCATTCAGCAGGGGATCGCAGGCGAACTCAGTTTCCAGGCGATCGTCGATCTGGTGGGCGACAAGCTGCGCGAAGTACTCAAGACCGGCGACATGGCCATCGGCTGGCACGACCCGCAGACCAACCTCATCCACAGCCTCTACACCTACGAGCACGGTCGACGGCTGGACCTTCCGCCAGTCCAGCCGAAGCCGGAGGGGCCTTGGGAAAACCTGGTGCGGACGCGCCGCGCCCTCATCTGGAACAGCCTCGCCGAGCAGCAGGCCGCCGGCATTGCCGCCACCCCAGGCACCGATCAGGCGCTGTCGGCCGTGCGCGTTCCGATCGTCGGCAGCGACCGCGTGCTGGGCGACCTCACGATGGAGAACCACGAACGCGAGCACGCCTTCGGCGAATCCGAAATCCGCTTGCTCACTACCGTCGCCGCCAGCATGGGCGTCGCGCTGGAGAACGCGCGGTTGTTCGAGGAGATCCAGCGCCGCACGCGCGAGAGCGCGGCACTGTTCGAGGTCGGGCGCGACATCTCGTCGACGCTGGATCTGCCCACAGTGATGGATCGGATCGCGCGCCACGCCAAGGAGCTGCTCGGCGCCGAAACCAGCGCGATTTTCCTCCCCGAAGGAGGGAAAGACGGCCGCGCACCAAGCTTCCGCGCGATCGTCGCGGAAGGCGAGAGCGCCGCGCAGGTGAAGGACACCGTGATCGTGGCCGGGGTGGGCATCATCGGCAGCATCATCGACAGCGGCCACGCCGAGTTCGTCAACGACGCAGATCACGACCCGCGCGCGGTCGAGATCGCCGGCACCGAGCAGGCGGCCGACGAGCGGCTGATGGTAGCGCCGCTGCGCGCCGGCAAGACGGTGAAGGGCGCGATGGCGGTGTGGCGCGTCGCCGGCAAGCCGTTCCAGAAAAGCGAGCTGGAGTTCCTGGTCGGCCTCTCACTGGCCGCCGCGGTGGCGATGGAGAACGCCCGGTTGTTCGCCGACGCGCAACAACGCGCGGCCGAGCTGGACACGGTCAACACGGTTTCGCGGGAGCTCGCGGGCAAGCTCGATCTGTCGGCTTTGATCGAACTTGTCGGCGACCAGATCCGGGCGCTGTTCAAGGCCGACATCGCGTACGTCGCTTTGCTCGATCGGCCCACGGACATGATCCACTTTCCTTATCGGCACGGCGAGGTCAGCGCTTCGCGGCGGCGCGGCGAGGGACTCACCAGCAGGATCATCGACACCGGGGAGGCGTTGCTGCTCAATCGCGACCTGAACGGCCAAGCCGAGGCGATGGGTACCCGTCGCGTCGGCAAGCAGGCCAGGTCCTACCTGGGTGTGCCGATAAAGGTGGACGGCCGGGCCGAAGGCGTGATCAGCGTGCAAAGCACTGAGCGGGAGGGCGTCTACGACGGTGACGATCAGCGCCTGCTGGAAACGATCGCCGCCAATCTGGGCGTGGCGCTGCGCAACGCGCGGCTCTTTGCCGAGGCACAGGAAGCGCGCGCGCAGGCCGAAGCCGCCAACGAAGCCAAGAGTTCGTTTCTGGCCACGATGAGCCACGAGATCCGCACGCCGATGAATGCGGTCATCGGCATGAGCGGGCTGCTGCTCGACACGGCGCTGAACGACGAGCAGCGCGACTACGCGGCCACCATTCGTGACTCCGGCGATGCGCTGCTGACGATCATCAACGATATCCTGGACTTCTCCAAGATCGAGGCCGGGCGGATGGACATCGAGGCGCAGCCATTCGATCTGCGCGAGTGCGTGGAGTCGGCGCTGGACCTCGTGGGCGCGCGCGCCGCGGAGAAGCGGCTGGATGTCGCCTACCTGTTCGAGGGCGACGTGCCGTCGGCGGTAAGCGGCGACGTGACGCGGCTGCGGCAGATCCTGCTCAACCTTCTCTCGAACGCAGTGAAGTTCACCGAGCGTGGCGAAGTCGTGGTGACCTTGAGCGCGGCCGCGACAGGCAACGCCGCGGAACTAACCTTTGCCGTGCGCGATACCGGCATCGGCCTTTCAGCGGACGCGATCGGCAAGCTTTTCCAGAAATTCAGCCAGGCCGACGCATCCACTTCGCGCAAGTACGGCGGCACCGGTCTGGGACTCGCCATCAGCAAGCGCCTCGCCGAGTTGATGGGCGGTACGATGTGGGTCGAGAGCGACGGCCCGGGCCGCGGATCCACATTCGCGTTTACCGTCAAGGCGCCGACCGCCGCGCTGCCGGCGCAGGGCAGGCGTGAATTCGTCGGCGCGCAGCCCCGGCTCCAAGAACGGCGCGTCCTGGTGGTGGACGACAACGCCACCAACCAGCGTGTTTTGAATCTGCAAATGGCGAAGTGGGGAATGTCCTCGCGCGCCACCGAATCCGCGCACGAGGCGTTGCGCTGGCTCGAAGCCGGCGAGGTGTTCGATCTCGCGATTCTCGACATGCACATGCCCGAGATGGACGGGATCGCGCTCGCACGACAGATCCGCGCACTTCGTTCCACGCTGCCGCTGGTCCTGTTCAGTTCGCTCGGACGACGCGAAGTCGGTCTCGACGAATCGCTGTTCGATGCCTAT
>VBCS01000250.1 GCA_005888955.1 Betaproteobacteria bacterium | reverse complement strand
GGCGCGAGCGCAGCTTTGGCAAGGCGAGCCGTGCGATCCGACTCCCGGAAGCAGTCGATGCGAACGCCGCCCAGGCGAAGCATGTCGACGGCGTGCTGCAACTGACGCTGCCGAAGCTCGTCAAGGTCAGCGCGAAGCAGATCACGATTCAGTAACACCGCAGCAGCAAGAACAAGCGCGGCCACGGCCGCGCTTTTTTGCGGCTCTTCGCCGAGTTCCGAGATGGGCCGGCAAGCATCGCGCTTGATCGCTGCGGGCCGCGGCGACTGTGGCGCGTGGTGGCGCAAAGCGCGTCGTCGAGCGGGTCCCGGCTCGCGGCGGCCACTCAACCCACGAGTGGCCGCACACGAGCCACCCGCGCACGACGACTGCGCCACAACGCGCCCGCGTCACCGCAGCCCGCAGCGCTGGCGAGTTGCCGACTCGCGCGCATGCCGGTGCGTCGGGGAAAGCGGCGAATGCTTGGTGGGCGCGCGTGGGCCGCGCCGGCCGTCGCGGGTGGCGCGGCAAGGAAGTCGTGGGTTGACGACCGCAGCCGCGCCGGGCAACCCGCAGGCTGGCGCTTGCGGCCCCCGCGCGCCAGACAGGCATTCGCCGCTGAGCACGTGCCGATCGTCGCGCAGACCGGCGAAGAACCTTCGTTGCTAGCCGAGCAAGTCGGCAGCAGCTTTCTTGCCGCGCCCGTTCGCGCGCGCTTGCACGGGTGTCATGACGCCGCGCTTGGCATGGCGCTCGAGCACTGGCTTGAGGTGGCGCGCCGTATAGCTGGCCGCGACCTTGACGATTTCCTCCGGCGGCCCCTCCGCGATGATGCGCCCGCCGCCGGCGCCGCCTTCGGGACCCATGTCGATGATCCAGTCGGCAGTCTTGACGACGTCGAGGTTGTGCTCGATCACGACGACGGTGTTGCCGTGATCGCGCAGGCGGTGCAAGACCGTGAGCAGGAGCTCGATGTCGTGGAAGTGGAGCCCGGTGGTCGGCTCGTCGAGGATGTACAACGTGCGGCCCGTGTCGCGCTTGGACAGCTCGAGCGCGAGCTTGACGCGCTGCGCCTCGCCTCCGGAAAGCGTCGTCGCCGACTGGCCGAGCGTGATATATCCCAGCCCGACGTCGAGCAGCGTGGAGAGCTTGCGCGCGACGACCGGCACCGGCTCGAAGAAGGCGTACGCCTGCTCGACCGTCATCGACAACACGTCGTGAATGCTGCGGGCCTTGTACTGGATTTCGAGTGTTTCCCGGTTGTAGCGCTGGCCGTGACAGACGTCGCAGGGCACGTAGACATCGGGGAGGAAGTGCATCTCGACCTTGATGAGCCCGTCGCCCTGGCACGCTTCGCAACGCCCGCCCTTGACGTTGAACGAGAAGCGGCCCGGCCCGTAGCCCCGCTCGCGTGCTTCCTTGACCTGCGCAAAAAGTTCGCGGATCGGCGTGAACAATCCCGTGTATGTCGCCGGATTCGACCGTGGCGTGCGCCCGATCGGACTCTGGTCGACGCTGATCGCCTTGTCGTAGTGCTCGATCCCCTGCAGTTCCTCGTACGGCGCAGGCTCGGCCGTGCTGCCGTAAAGATGCCGTGCCACTGCGCTGTAAAGCGTATCGTTGATGAGCGTCGACTTGCCCGAGCCGGACACGCCGGTCACGCATACGAAAAGGCCCACGGGCAGGCTGAGCGTGATGCCCTTGAGATTGTTTCCGGTCGCCCCGGTGATCGTCAGGCGGCGGCCGGTATCGATCCGGTGACGGTGCGCCGGGATCGGGATCTGGCGATGCCCCGCGAGGTACTGTCCGGTAAGCGAATGCGCCGCGTGGCGGATGTCCTCGGGTGTGCCCTGCGCGACGATCTGTCCGCCGTGCTCGCCGGCGCCCGGCCCCATGTCGACGACATAATCGGCCGACAGGATCGCATCGGTGTCGTGCTCGACGACGATCACGCTGTTGCCGAGGTCACGCAGGTGCTTGAGCGTCGTCAGCAGCCGGTCGTTGTCGCGCTGATGCAAACCGATCGACGGCTCGTCGAGCACGTACATCACGCCGGTCAGTCCCGACCCGATCTGCGATGCAAGCCGGATGCGCTGCGCCTCTCCCCCTGAAAGCGTTTCCGCCGACCGGTCGAGCGCGAGATAGTCGAGCCCGACATTGTTGAGGAACTGCAGCCGGTTGACGATCTCCTTGACGATCTTGTCGGCGATCGCCTGCCGCTGGCCTTCGAGCTTCAGATCCCGGAAGAACTCGCCGGTCTCCTTGAGCGGCCAGTTGCTCACCTCGTAGATCGCCCGCCCGCCGACCTTGACGTGGCGTGCCTCGCGCCGCAGCCGTGTCCCGTCGCATTCCGGACACGGCTTCGAATTGAGGTACTTCGCCAGCTCCTCGCGGACCATGATCGAATCGGTCTCGCGATAACGGCGCTCGAGATTGGGGATGATGCCCTCCAAGGCGTGTTCGCGCAGCATCGGCTTGCCGCGGTCCGAGAGGTATTGGAAGGCAATCTTTTCCTTGTCGCTTCCGTAAAGAATCACCTGTTGCACGCGCTCGGGCAGGCGCTCGAACGGCCGCTCGAGATCGAAGCCGTAATGCTTCGCCAGGCTTTGCAGCATCTGAAAATAGAACTGATTGCGGCGATCCCAGCCCTTGATCGCGCCGGATGCGAGCGACAGCTGGGGAAAGCCGACCACGCGCTTCGGGTCGAAAAAACTGATCGAGCCGAGCCCGTCGCAACGCGGGCAGGCACCCATCGGGTTGTTGAACGAGAACAGCCGCGGCTCGAGCTCCTGCAACGAGTAGCTGCAGATCGGACAGGCGAACTTGGCCGAGTACAGGTGCTCCTCGCCGGTGTCCATGTCGACGACGATCGCCCGGCCGTCGCCGTTGCGGAGCGCCGTTTCGAAGGATTCGGCGAGCCGCTGCTTCAGGTCGGAGCGCACGCGCAGGCGGTCGATGACGACTTCGACGGTGTGCTTGCTGTTCTTGGCGAGTTTAGGCACGGCGTCGATCTCGTACACCTTGCCGTCGACCCGCACGCGCACGAAACCCTTGGCGCGCAGCTCGACCAGAAGCTCGAGCTGCTCACCCTTGCGATTGACGATCGCCGGCGCCAGGATCATCAGCTCCGATTCCTCGGGCAGCATCAGCACCGCGTCGACCATCTGCGAGATGGTCATTGCCGCGAGCTTCTGCTCCGGGTGGTTCGGGCAATAGGGCTCTCCGACGCGCGCGTAGAGCAAGCGCAGGTAATCATGGATCTCGGTGACCGTGCCCACGGTCGAGCGCGGGTTGTGCGACGTCGCCTTCTGCTCAATGGAGATCGCCGGCGACAGGCCCTCGATCAGATCGACGTCAGGCTTTTCCATCAGCTGCAGGAACTGGCGGGCGTATGCCGACAGCGATTCGACGTAGCGCCTTTGCCCTTCGGCATAGAGCGTGTCGAAAGCCAAGGAGCTCTTGCCCGAGCCGGAGAGCCCGGTGATGACGATCAGCCGATGCCGCGGCAGATCGAGATTGATGTTCTTGAGATTATGCGTGCGTGCGCCGCGGATGCGGATGTATTCCATAGCAAACAGATGCGAAGGCCAACCTGCTAATATACTCCTTTTCGATCGCTCGCTCGAAGAGCTCCCGGGTCCGGACTTTTGCGCCCGCTCCCGCGCTCTTAGGCCATACGGCCGAATTTTCCGCGGCGCGCGCTGCCTACAATCGAGCAATCGACTCGTTGGGAGAACTCCGATGGCATCCGTGAACAAGGTGATTCTGGTCGGCAACCTTGGCCGGGATCCGGAGACGCGCTATACGACCAGCGGCGACGCCGTAACCAATATCCGGGTGGCGACGACCGACACCTGGAAAGACAAGAACGGCGAGAAGCAGGAGCGCACCGAATGGCACACCGTGGTCTTTTTCGGACGACAAGCGGAGATCGCCGGCGAGTACCTGAAGAAAGGCCGGCAGGTCTACGTCGAGGGCAGGTTGCAGACGCGCAAGTGGCAGGACAAGGAAGGCCAGGACCGATACACGACCGAGATCGTCGCCGACCGCATGCAGATGCTTGGCAGCCGCGAAGGGAGCGGCGCGCCGGTGGCGGCCGAACCGTCGGAGCGTGCATCGACCGCAGAGCCGCGCGGCGGGGCGAAGGGCGGTGCCGCACCGGCGAAGAAGAACGTCGACGAACTCGACGACGACATTCCGTTCTAAAAACGTCCCGGCGGCCGCCTATCAACCGACCGCGGCGGCCGGCGCGTCCGCCATTGCCGTCGCAGTGATCACGCCTCCGCCAAGGCACACGTCGCCGTCGTAGACGACCAGATACTGACCCGGCGCCGGCGCCCATTGGGGAGCGTCGAATCCGGCGCGCCAGCAATCGTCGTCTATACGATCGAGGCGACACGGCGCATCCGCCATGCGGTAGCGGATCTTTGCGGCAAGTCGCGAGCCTGAAACGGGTGGACGATTCCCGATCCAGTGCATCGCGTCGACCTCGAGTGTTTGCGCATGGAGGCGTGGATCGTCATGGCCCTGCACGACGGTCAGCACGTTGCGCGCGAGATCCTTGCCGGCGACGAACCAAGCGGACTCGTCTGTGCCGCGCTTTCCGCCGATGCCCAGGCCCTGACGTTGCCCGAGCGTGTAATACGCGAGCCCCTGATGCCGCCCGACGACGCGGCCGTCAGGGGTCTCGATCGGACCCGCCGTCTTGGGCAGATACCGGGCGAGAAAGTCGCGGAACGGTCTCTCGCCGATAAAGCAGATTCCAGTCGAGTCCTTCTTCGCGTACGTCGGGATTCGCTGTTCGCGGGCGATCGTGCGCACTGCACTCTTCGTCAAATGACCGATGGGGAAAAGCGTGCGGTCGAGCTGACGCTGATCGAGCCGGTGAAGAAAATAAGTTTGATCCTTCGCTCGGTCGACCGCCTTCAACAGCAGGACGCCGTCTTCGGTGCGCCTCAACTGCGCGTAATGCCCCGTCGCGATACGCTCGGCGCCTAACGAGAGTGCGTGATCGAGAAAGGCATTGAACTTGATCTCGCTGTTGCACAGGACATCGGGGTTCGGCGTGCGGCCGGCTTGATAGTCGTTCAGGAAATCGGCAAACACGCGCTCGCGGTACTCGCGGGCGAAGTTCACGGCCTCGATCTCGATACCGATCACGTCGGCGACCGCGGCGGCGTCGACTAAGTCCTGCCGCGACGTGCAGTACTCGTCGGTGTCGTCGTCCTCCCAGTTCTTCATGAAGACGCCGATGACCTCGTGACCCTCGCGCTGGAGGAGCCACGCCGCAACGGCCGAGTCCACGCCGCCCGATAAGCCGATGACGATGCGCTGTTTGCGCTTCACGATGAGATCACGTCGGATGAACCATGGTAGGGCGAAAGGCGATCGTCGTGGCGTGCTGCCGCAAAATGAAAAGGGCAGGGTCTCGCCCTGCCCTTGCATCAATGCGAGTTGCGAGCGGCTATTGTCCGGGGCCCGCTTTCTTGGTCGTTTCCTTGAGCGCTTCCTGCTTTGCCTTCGCATCGGGCAGCGCCTTCGGATCGCCCTTGGTTGCGTCCACGTTCTTTTTCAGGGCCTCGGCCTTTTGCGGTCCACTCGGAATATTGCCGACTTTCTCGACCTGCGCCTCTTCCTGTTGCTTCTGCTTGCGCTTGGCCTTTTTCGCCGCGCTTTTTTCCTCGGGCGTCATCTGCGCTTTGGCAGCCTTGGCGGCTTCTCTTTCAGCCTTGAGCTTGGCTTGATCGACCGGCTGTGGCGGCGTTTTTTCGCCTTGCGGGACCTGTGCACCTTGCACTTGAGCTGTCGCAGCCACCGAGCCCTACGCGAAAGCCCCAACAACGATGGCGACAAGAAGCTTGTTCATTCCGGCTACTCCTAAATATAAGGGCAGGGACGAACCCTGCCCTTAAGACGTCGACTATTGTCCTGATGCTTTCTTTTCCTGCTCCTTCAGCGCCTTTTGCTTTTCTTCTTTAGTCGGGAGCGCCTTCGGCTGTCCCTTCGCGGCCGCCGTGTCCTTGGCGGCGTCTTCGGCTTTCATCTTGGCCGTCGCACCACCTTCTTGCTGGGTCTTCTCGCCGGCAGTCAGCTCCTGTCGGCGCTCTGCGCGCTTCGCTTTCTTGGCGGCGGCTTTTTCTTCCGGCGTCATCTTGGCGTCGGCCGCCTTCTTGGCATCTTTTTCGGCTTTCAGTGCTTTCTGGTCGACCGGTGCGGCGGGCGTCTTGTCATCCGCCATCGCGGCAACCGAGCCGAGCGCGAACGTGCCGGCGATCAATGTAGCAATCAGCTTGTTCATCGATGTGTCCTCAGAGAAAAAATCGTTTTGATCGGGCGTTTCCGGTCACTTCGAACGCTTGGCCCGGTGGCAAAAAAACGGTGGCAACCTTTTTGATTATATTGAAGTTTGTGTGCAAACGCAACAACCTTAGGCCTTTTTCGGTATCGGAGCTGTTGCGCTAGAGCAACGGACCTTTACTTGGTCGTACCGGCCTTGGGCATGCTGTCCTTGGACGAGCTCTCCTTAGTCATGCTGTCAGTGCTGGAGCTAGTCGTTGCCGCGTTTTTCTTGGCCGCGGTTGTTTTCTTCTTGGCTTTCTTCTTCTTCGCTTTCTTGGGCTCGGCGGTTCCGGTCGACTTCATGCTTTCCGTCGTCGCGCTCGCCTTGGCGTCGGTCTTGGCAGGCGCGGCCGCGGGGGTCGCAGGCGTCGCAGGGGTCGCGGGCGCCGGCGGGTAAGTTTGGGCCGCAGCGGTCAACGACACGGCGAAGGCGCCTGCAAGCAGCGCCGACATCAACTTGGTCATATTTTCATCCTTGATTTGGTTGGGTAAAAGTGACACTTTTCCTGTGTCAGGCGCATTAACGCCCCCCTGCTGCCTGCGGTTGACAAAATCGTCCCTACGCGTGCG
>VBCS01000035.1 GCA_005888955.1 Betaproteobacteria bacterium | reverse complement strand
GCGAGAGGCGCGCAATCCTCCATGGTAATGTAAGGCGACCGACGGTCCAACCATTTGCCCGATGAGCACTCCGGCGAAGCCCCAGGTCGCGTGGCAATGGAAGCGCTTTGCCGAGCTCAAGCCGGCCGAGCTGTACGCGCTGCTCGCGGCGCGCGCAGCGGTCTTCGTAGTCGAGCAGGCATGCGCGTTCCAGGACGCCGACGGCCTCGACGCGTTCGCCTGGCATCTTCTCGGCTGGGTCGAACAGGAACACGACCCGACCCTGGCTGCGTATCTGCGCCTGATCGATCCAGGCCGCAAATACACCGAGCCGTCGATTGGCCGCGTACTCACGACCGCACCGTTCCGCGGCACGGGTCTCGCACGCGAGGCGATGCGCGAAGGCCTCGCACGAGCCGCGGCGCTCTACCCCGGCCGCGAAGTGCGCATCGGGGCGCAGCAACGACTCGAGCGCTTCTACGCAGAGCTGGGATTTCGCACGGTCTCCGCGCCCTACGACGAGGACGGGATTGCGCACGTCGAAATGCTGCGCTCGCCCTGAAATGAGATCGATCGCCTGTTTGCGATCGGGCGGAAGCTGATTTAGGATGGTTCGACTAAGGAACCTGATGCCGCGAATCGCGAACGACACCAGCGTGCGGTTGCGCTAATATGCCGCCCTCGCGGCGGGAAAGCCTTTTTTCGATGAAGCAGACGTTTCTCGACTTCGAGCAGCCCATCGCCGACCTGCAAGCCAAGATCGACGAGCTGCGCTACGTGCACGAGGACTCGGCGGTCGATATTTCCGACGAGATCGAACGGCTGCAGAAGAAGAGCCAGCAGCTGACCAAGGAAATCTACGGCAAGCTCACCGCGTGGCAGGTCGCGCAGGTCGCCCGTCACCCGCAACGGCCCTACACGCTGGACATCATCGCGGGCGTGTTTACCGATTTCCACGAGCTGCACGGCGACCGCAGCTATGCCGACGACGCTGCGATCGTCGGCGGCCTCGCGCGGTTCAACGGTGCGCCGTGCATGGTCGTCGGTCACCAGAAGGGCCGCGACACCAAGGAAAAAATCTTTCGCAACTTCGGCATGCCGCGCCCGGAGGGGTATCGCAAGGCACTGCGGCTGATGAAGCTCGCGGCCAAGTTCGCGCTGCCGCTGTTCACGTTCATCGACACGCCGGGAGCGTTTCCCGGCATCGGCGCAGAGGAACGCGGGCAATCGGAAGCGATCGGCCGCAACCTGTACGAGATGGCGGGACTGCGCACACCCATCATCGTCACCGTGATCGGCGAAGGCGGATCCGGCGGCGCTCTGGCGATCGCGATCGGTGACGTGACGCTCATGCTGCAATACGCGACCTACTCGGTCATCTCGCCCGAAGGCTGCGCATCGATCCTGTGGAAATCGGCCAAGCACGCCGAGGAAGCCGCCGAGACGCTGGGCATCACGGCGGCGCGCCTGAAGACCCTCGGTCTCGTCGACAAGGTCGTGACCGAGCCGCACGGCGGCGCCCACCGGGATCACGCGGCGATGATGGCGACGCTGAAGAAAGCCCTGACCGACGCGTTGCGCCACGCGCAGGAGCGGCCGCTCGACGTGCTGCTCGACGCGCGCGAGGACAAGCTGCTCGGCTATGGCAAGTTCAAGGAAATCACCGCAGGCTAGCCCTGAAAGCGCCGTCGCCGCCGTCGATGCGGCGATCGCTGCGGCGCTGGCCGAGCACGTAGCTCATCGCGCGCGCGTCGCCGTCGCGCTATCGGGCGGCATGGATTCGATGGTCCTCCTCGACGCCGCGGCCGCCTTCGTCGCGCGGCATCCAATCGCGCTCTCCGCCATCCACGTCGACCACGGGCTTTCGCCCAACGCCGGTCGCTGGGCGGAGTTCTGCGCCGCGCAATGCGTATTGCGCGACGTGCCGCTCGCGACGCATCGCTTGCGGCTCGAGCGCCGGCGCGGCGAAAGTCTCGAGGCGCGCGCGCGCTCGGCACGCTACGAACGCCTCCTCGCGGCCGACGTCGATACCATTATTCTTGCGCACCATGCCGACGATCAGGCGGAAACCGTGCTGTTGCAGCTCTTGCGCGGCGCAGGTCCACAGGGTCTGGCGGCGATGCCGCGGCATCGGGCCGGTCGCCCCGCTCTGCTGCGTCCGCTGCTCGAACTGGCACGCGCGACGCTCGCCGCCTACGCCGCGGCACGAGGGCTCGCCTGGATCGACGACGAGAGCAACGCGGACCGCAGGCACGCACGCAATTTCCTCCGCCACGAGATTGCGCCGCTTCTTGCCGCGCACTTCCCCGGCTATCCCGAGACACTCGTCCGCGCGGCTCGCCATCAGACGGAAGCCGCCGAGCTCGCCGACGCATTGGCCGTCGTCGACGCCGCGGGCATGGTCGATGCCACCGGCCTCGATCGCGCGCGGCTGGGTGCGCTGCGGCCGGCGCAGGCGCGGAACCTGCTGCGTTGGTTCCTGCGCGAGCATGGTTTGCGGCCGCCGACCGAGGCGCGCCTGGGCGAGATGATCAAGCAGCTCGTCGGTGCCGGCGACGACGCGCGAATCCGCATCACGCAGGACGGCGCAGAAATCGGGCGGCACCGCGGGCGGATCGCGGTACACGCGCGGGCTGTAGCGCCCTATGAGCGCATCTGGGAAGGCGAGAGCGAAGTATGTCTCCCCGGCGGCACACTCTTTTTCGAACGCTCGCGCGGCGCCGGGCTCGCGGCCGCCAAGCTCGACCGAGTGACACTGCGGTCGCGCGGCGGCGGCGAGCGCATCCGCCTCGCGGCGAACCGGCCCACGCACGCGGTCAAGAAGCTGCTGCAGGATGCGCGCATGCCGCCGTGGGAGCGAGCGTCACTGCCGTTGATC
>VBCS01000247.1 GCA_005888955.1 Betaproteobacteria bacterium | reverse complement strand
CGACCAGCAGCGCGCGGTCGCCGCGGGTTGGGCGTTCAAACACTGCGCCTCACGCGGGACGAGCCGCGGCAGCCGGGCGCAGCCGGGCTAGGAACCTATGCAGCTTCGCGCTCGTTCTCGTGCGGCATCGTGATGGCGCGAGCCGGCACCACGGTCGAGATGGCGTGCTTGTACACCATCTGCGTGACGGTGTTCTTCAGCAGGACGACATACTGGTCGAAAGACTCGATCTGTCCCTGGAGCTTGATGCCGTTCACCAGGTAGATCGAAACCTGAACGTGCTCCTTGCGCAGGGTGTTCAGGAACGGGTCTTGTAGCATTTGCCCTTTGTTGCTCATCGGATACTCCGCTGGGTTTTTTTGTCGCACCGTTGTTTGTCCAGGCCGCTGCCGGGCGACTCCCCGGATGCTTCCGCGGTCCTAGCGGCGCTTCCGCCGGTGCGTGGCGGCCTCCGCATAGGGATTGGCGCCGGTCTTGAATTGTATCCTAAGCGGCGTTCCCTGCAGTTGGAACGTCTCGCGGAAGAAATGTTCCAGGTAGCGGCGGTAGGTATCGGGGATCGCCGCCAGCGCGCTGCCATGAATGACGATGATCGGCGGGTTTGCCCCGCCCTGGTGCGCGTAGCGGAGCTTCGGCCGAACCATGCCGGCGCGTGGCGGCTGCTGCCGGGCGAGCGCCGCCTGCAGCGCCCGGACGAGCTTGGGTGTGGGCAATCGGGCCATCGCCGCCGCATACGCCCGATCGATCGCGGCGAGCAAGCCTCCGATTCCCTTGCCCTCGCGTGCAGAAATCGTGTGCAGCTCGGCAAAGCTCAAGAAACCGAGCTTGCGCTCGAGCTCGCGCTTGATCCGCGCACGCGCGTCGGAATCGGCCGCGTCCCATTTGTTGACGGCGACCACCAGCGCGCGCCCGGCCTCGAGGATGTGCCCGGCGATATGCGCATCCTGCTCGGAAATTCCCTCCTGCGCATCGAGCAGCAGGACGACGACGTGTGCGTCCGCTATCGCCTGCAGCGTCTTGATCACCGAGAATTTCTCGATCGTTTCGGTCACCTTGCCCCGACGGCGCACCCCGGCGGTGTCGATCAGCGTGTAGCCCCGGGCGCCGCGATCGAAGTCGAGATAGATCGAATCGCGCGTAGTGCCCGGCTCTTCGAAGGCGATGACGCGCTCCTCGCCCAGCAGCGTGTTGACCAGCGTCGATTTGCCGACGTTGGGCCGGCCGACGATCGCGACGCGAATTCGCTTGTCGTGCTCGGCGGTCGCCTCATCCTTGGCGACGGCAGGCGGTGGGCACTCGGCGAGCGCATGCTCGATCAACTCGCGCACATTCTCGCCGTGCGCGGCGGAGATCGGCAGCGGGGCGCCGAGCGCGAGCTCGTGAAATTCGGCGCTGGCGCGCTCGGGGGCCAGGCCTTCGGATTTGTTCACGGCGACCAGCACGGGCCGGCCCGAGCGGCGGAGCAGGTCGGCGATCGTGCGATCCTCGCCGGTCACGCCTTCGCGGCCGTCGACCAGGAAGATGACTGCGTCGGCCTCCGCGATCGCCGTTTGGGTCTGTCCTGCCATGGCGCGCATGATGCCGCTCCTGGCCCCGGGCTCGAAGCCTCCGGTGTCGACGACGAGATAGGGTCGGTCGCCGCCGCGCCCGCGCCCGTAGTGGCGGTCGCGGGTGAGCCCGGGGTAGTCGGCGACCAGGGCAGCGCGCGACGCGGTCAGGCGGTTGAAGAGGGTCGATTTGCCGACATTGGGCCGGCCGACGAGCACAAGCGTAGGGAGCATGGAATCGACAACGTTCTGGCGCGGAGCTGCAACTTCAAAATCTCTTAGACCACAGGGAGGCGGAAAGCCCTGAGGCGTGCTCTCCGCGGTTCAGGATCTTGCTATTTGGCGCTCGCGCTCACGAGATTGCCCCCTGCGCTCTGCCATATCGCGGCATTGCCGGCGGCCACCGGCTGCGACACGGGTGCTTTGCCGTCGGTCGGGAGGCGCCCAACGAGATTGCCATCGTTGCGGTCGAGAAGATGCAAATAGCCTTCGGTGTCGACTACGCCCAGATAGTCGCCGACGACGACCGGTCCGCTGGGAAAACGCTCTTTGAGCTTGTCCTGCTTCCACACGGATGCGCCGGTCGCCTTGTCCAACGCCTGGACCGCACCCTTGTCGTCGGTGAGATAGAGGTACCGATTGTCCAGCGCCAACCCGCCGAGGCTGCCGAAATCGCGCGACCAGGTCAACGTTCCCCGCAGCGCGTCGAAACACGCGACGCGGCCCAGGTACGCCGCGGCGCATACCTGCCGTTCGTCGATGACTGGCAAGCTGGTGACGTCGGCGATGCGCTCGAGCTCGGTCGCGCCCTTCGGCGTGGCGACGTTTCCTTCCCAGGCCAGCGCGCCGGTCGCCACGTTGATCGCCAGCAGCTTCCCTCCGGCCGTTCCGCTGAATAATGCCCCACGGGTGACGATCCCGCCGGCGAACCGGCGCACCGTGAGCGGCGGTGTCGCGCGCTGGTAGACCCATTTGCGGCTTCCGTCGGCCGCGGACAGGCCGAAGATCTTGCCGTCGAGCGACCAGACGATCACCGTGCCGTCCGCAAGCTTGGGTGGACCGCTGACTTCGCTCGGGACCTTCGCTTGCCAAAGCGGCTTGCCGCTCCCGTCGAACGCGAGTACCTCGCCTTTGTTGGTTCCGACGGCGAGGACAGACTCATCGGCCCCGACGCCCGCCGACAACGGTTTGCCGGCATTGCTGCGCCAGCGCTGCGTTCCGGTTGCGGGGTCCACGCTGACCAGCGCGCCGTCCGTGCTCGCCGCATAGACCGCATCCGCGCGCACGGCGGGTGCGAAGCCGGCGCCCCCCGAGCCGCCGAGCGAGACCTGCCAGTTGAGCTGCGCGGCCGCCTTCGCGTCGAAGGCTGGTAGCGGCCCGACTTTGGGTCCGCTGTGGGACCAGGGTAGTAGCGAGGACAATGAGGGAGGCGCCGTCAGCCACGACGGCAGCCAGGTCGAAAGCGTCGTGCAACCAGACACGAGCGGGGTCACACACGCGGCGAGCGCGATCAAAGCCTTGCGCGAGCGTGGCCTTGCTGTCACGAGCGATTGCACGATCGTCATTTTGCTGCGGCGGCAGGTGCCGACGGCGCGGCCGTACCCGCAGCACCACCCGGCGCGGCAATCGCACCGGTCGCGGTGGACACCGGGCCGCCCAAAGCGTCGAGCTTCGCTTGCACGAAGGCGCGGTACGTCGACTTCGGATCGAGCTTGACAAGCGAAGCCTGGTACGCGACACGGGCGTCGGTCGTCTTGCCGACGGCCGCCAGAATGTCGCCTTTGAGATCGGCGTAGATGGCGGCGAATGCCTCGTCGGTCTTCGCGTCGAGCGTCTTGAGCGCCTCGTCGTACTGCTTCTCGTCGAGAAGTATCTGCGCGAGCCGGAAGCGCGCGACGGCCTTCAGCTCGTCTTCGCCGCCGTGATCGATCACCCATTGCAATTGCGCCTTCGCCGCGGTCTTGTCGCCGGCGTCGTAGAGCAGCTTTGCATACAGCAGGGCGCCACGCGGCGCGTACGCGGTCGCGCTGAAGCGCTCCGCGAGCTGGGTCGCTGGCTCCTTCGCCTTGACGGCGTCATTGGCGCGTGCCGCCTGGCTCACCGCCTGATAAAGCACGCTCGCCTTCTCGGCCTGCGTGCCTTGGTACCAGCGCCAACCCTGCACGCCGATGAAGCCGACCGCAAAGATAACCACTGCGGCGCTGACGTACTTGCCATTGACGGCCCACCATGCCTTGAGGTCGTCGATTTTTTCCTGCTCTTCGAGATCGTAAACTGCCATGTTCCGTCCTATGAAGTCGCGCAGCGACTCAGTAAGCTCCCCTCTCCCAGCGGGAGAGGGGTTGGGTGAAGAAAAACTCCTTCTCGCGCCCCCGCTCCGTACCGGAGCGAGGTCCAGGGAGGCGAGCCTATCAACGACAGCTGCGAATCAAGGCGCGGCGAGTCGCGCCGCAAGCTCGCCCGGCGGAAGCGCGATCTGCTCGCCTGCATCGCGCAACGGCTTGACCCCGACCACGCGGGCATCCGCCTCGTTTTCGCCGACGATCAGCGCGAAGCGCGCGCCGCTCGCGTCGGCACGTTTCATCTGCGCGCCGAAGTTTCCGCCGCCGGCGTGCACGGTAATCGCGAGGCCGGCGTCGCGCAGACTTTCCGCGACCTCGAGGGCGAGCACCGTCGCGCGTTCCCCGACGTGAACGACGTATGCGTCGGGTGCATCGAGCGCGGTCCTGCCGTCGTCCTGCAGCAACAGCAGAACGCGCTCGACGCCGATGCCGAAGCCGCAGCCCGGCGTAGGCTTGCCGCCGAGTTGCGCAAACAAACCGTCGTATCGACCGCCGGAACATACCGCGCTTTGCGCGCCGAGGCGAGACGTCACCCATTCGTATACCGTCGAGTTGTAGTAGTCGAGGCCCCGGACCAGTCGCGGGTTGACGCGATATTCGATGCCTGCCTGCCGCACGCCGTTCTGCACGGCTTCAAATACCGCGCGTGACGAGTCCCCCAGCACATCCCGGAGCTTCGGCGCCGTCTCGATCAGGTCCTGCATGGCGGGGTTCTTGGAATCGAGGATTCGTAAGGGGTTGCTGTGCAGCCTTCGCTTCGCGTCGTCGTCTATAAACTTGGAATGGCGCTCGAAATGCGCGATCAACTGCGTCCGAAACGCCTGTCTTTCGTCGCTCGTTCCTATCGAATTGAGCTCGAGCGTCATCCCCGAAAGCCCAAGCCGCTTCCACAATCGACCGACCATGATGAGTTGCTCGACGTCGATGTCGGGACCGGCGAATCCCAGCGCTTCCGCGCCGAAGGTATGGTACTGGCGATAGCGGCCTTTTTGCGGCCGCTCGTGGCGGAATAGCGGTCCGCTGTACCAGAGCCGTTTCGGTCCGT
>VBCS01000249.1 GCA_005888955.1 Betaproteobacteria bacterium | reverse complement strand
GGTGAATTCGCGGCATTCCTGGACGTAGGTCGAACCGAGCAGGTCGGTCCCGAAACCGATCTTGACGCCGGCGCTGCGCATCTTATCCATGCCCGACAGCGCCTGCTTGTACGCGTACTCTGCCTTCTCCAGGCTCACCGCCGGAAAGCCGAGCTCCTTGCCCATCTCGACCAGCGCGAAGATAACGACCATCGTCGGCACGATGTAGGCGCCGCGTTCCGCGACGAAGCGGGCGGTGTCGTCGTCGATCAGCGTGCCGTGCTCGATCGAGCGCACGCCGAACTCGACGCAGCGCCGGACCGCACTCGCCGGATGGCAGTGCGCGGCGGCGTAGGTCCGCCGCTCGGTGCACTCGTTGACGATCGCGCGGATCTCGTCTTCGCGATACTGGTTCATCCAGATCGGATCGGTGGGCGACGCGACGCCGCCCGAACCCATGATCTTGATGCAGTGCGCGCCTTGCCGCAGCTCGTCGCGCGCCGCCTGGAGGCACGCATCGACGCCGTCGGCCACGCGGCACGCCCAATTGACGATGCCGCACGAGCACAACTCGTGGTGATGCGATCTCTGCTCCAGCGAACGAAAGTCGCCGTGCCCGCCGGTCATCGACAGCACCTTGCCGGCGTAGAAGAAGCGCGGCGCGCGCACCAGTCCATCGGTAATCGCCTTGGCGAGCGAGTAGTCGCCCCCGCTGATGTCGCGCACCGTCGTGAAGCCGCAGTCGAGCGCATGACCGAGCATCCGGACTGCATGCGCGGTACGGTACGGCTCTCCCATCGACGTCGATGACGCGCGCGTCCTTGTCGGTGATGGTACGCGCGGAGACGTCCTGAATCAGCCCGTCGGCGACGCGAAGACACATGCCTTCGGCGCACTCGGCGTTCGTGCCGTCGAAGAGGCGGGCGTTCTTGAACAGGAGGGGTGTCATCGGCCGGTCCGGGCGGCGAATAACTCGCGCCGCAAGAGTCCTGCGTCGACGGCCGCGATCGTCGCTTGTCGGCGCTTCGTGCGCTCGGTGAATTCGCCCGACCCTAACACCTTGGCGAGCGCGTCGGCACGTCCCTGCATGCCTTCAAGTTCGGTGCGCATGGATTGCAAAAACTCCGCGGTCAGGTCGGTCCGCTCCTGCAGGCACCATCCCGATTGATCGAGCAATACCGCGTAGTCATCCGGGCTGTCAACAAACGTCGGGCCGGACGCTATTGCGATCCGGCGCTCGGAGTCGGCCAATGAGGTTGCGAGCTCGATGACCGTGAACACCATCCTGGCACCATCGCGCGCGATACGTCGACACGACCGCAGGACGCCCAGCTTGTCAGGCGTACAGCACAGAACGTCGGAATGGCTCAGTGCGTCGAATGAAGCGTCCTTGAAGGGCAGTGCAGCACCATCCGCTGCGACGACCTCGCAACGTTGGGACAGGCTGTCCGCCGCGGCGCGTTCGAGCGCAAGTCGAAGGCCACCGAGAGGAAGGTCCACCACCACAACGTCGCAGCCCGTTAGCTCTGCCAGATAGAGGCCCGGCCATCCCGTCCCGGCGCCCACGTCGAGCAGCTTCACGGCCGGGCGGAGTTCGAGCAACTGGGCGATTCGCTCCGCTTCTGGGCGCGTTGTCCAACTGGTACTCCCATAGGCGCAACCGCAGACGCTGCGCTCCAGGTCCCGCATCGCGGCCGAGCGGTGGAGCTCGGCGTACTTGTCGTAACGGCACACCAGCTCGTTCAGCTCTCGCGTCAGCGCCATGATCTAAAGCGCTCTCGCTATCAGAACGATGAATTCCAACCGGGTGGTGCGCGGTGTTGCAACCATGCGCTTACTTTACGCGTGACATGGAGCTTGGTCCACGGGCGCAGCCGTCTTCAGGAATCGATGTAGCGGGCCAAAGTTCCGCGTATCATTTATCGGCGCGGTCCTGGCGACCGCCAGACAAAAACTCAACAGGGAGAAAGCGAATGTTTCGTTC
Organism: Betaproteobacteria bacterium; assembly: GCA_005888955.1. Classification (GTDB taxonomy): domain Bacteria; phylum Pseudomonadota; class Gammaproteobacteria; order Burkholderiales; family Casimicrobiaceae; genus PALSA-1003. The sequence continues at coordinate 3,090 of VBCS01000249.1, read as the reverse complement.
CAAGAACAGGTCGTGGCTTGCGGTCGGATTCGTCGCGTTGGTGGGCTCGATGGCAGGATTTGCGCCCGCAGCCTCATCGGCGAGTGCGGATGAGACCGCTGTCCGCACACAATCCACAGACTGGGTGAAAGCGTACAACGGCGGCGACGCAAAGGCGGTGGCCGCGCTGTATGCCGAAGACGCACTGCTGCTTCCACCGGGCGCGCCTGGCGTGAGGGGCAGGCCGGCGATTCTGGAATTTTTCACCAAGGACATCGCCGGCTCAAAGGCAGGCGGGGTGCTCTTTGCCATTGCTCCCAACGCCGATGTCGGTGTCTCGGGCAACATGGGTTGGGAATCAGGTACGTACAAAGTGACCGTGAAGGGTGCCGTCGTCGAGACCGGCAAGTATCTTTCGGTCTCTCGCAAGAAGGACGGAAAGTGGCTTTACATCCGCGATACTTGGAATGCGGATGCGCCGCCTGCGCCTCCCACTCCTCCTGCGCCGCCGAAAGGTACAGCAGCACCGCCAGCAGCGAAATAGACGGACAGGGACGAGCTTCGCGGCTCGACCCTTTTCCGTTGACGGGATGGTTCAGCGATGAATCGGCGAACGTTCATTGGCAGCGGACGCACCAGGAGATGAGGCAATGAGACACTCAGTTTCATGCATCGCGGCGCTACTGTTGACAGCGGCGGCCGCATCCGCGCCGGCAACCGCCGACACGCAGGTCGTGCTCTATTCGGCCAATGACGACACCGTAAACAAGCTGGTCGCCGACGGGTTCAAGAAGGAGACGGGCATCACCGTCAACGTCGTCTCCACCGGATCGGGCGTACTCTTTCGTCGCATTGCCTCGGAGGCGGCAAATCCGCAAGGCGATGTCGTCTGGGGTGTCAGTTCTTCGCTGCTGAAGCAGAACAGCAAGTTTTTTCAGCCCTATTCCGTGAAGGGCAGCGACGCCGTGCCGGCGGAATACCGCGACCCGAACAATCTCTGGATCGGTACCAATCTGCAGGTCGTGACGATCAACCAGAACACGAAGGCGATCGATGCTGCGAGCGGTCCAAAGACCTGGCAGGATTTTCTGGACCCGAAGTGGAAGGGCAAGATCGCCTATACCGACCCGGCGAATTCCGGCTTTTCCTATGCGATTGCGACGGTCCTGCTCACTTACTGGGGTGAGAGCGACGCCGCCTGGAATAAGCTTTCGTCGCTGGTTGCCAATACAAAGGTGCTCAACCGGTCGACCCTGGTCTTCGAGGGCAACGGCAGCGGTGAGTATCCATTGGGCATCTCGCTCGAATATGCCGGCTACCTATGGGCGCATAACGGCGCACCGGTCAAGGTGACCTATCCGACCGAAGGGACGGCGGCGCTTGCGGAAGGGGCTGCCATCATCAAAGGTGCGCCCGATCAGGATGCCGCACGTGCGCTGATCGACTATCTCGCCGGCAAGTCGACGCAGGAAATGTTGCTCAAGGCGACCTTCCGTCGCCCTGCCCGGCAGGACATCGATCTTTCCACGATGCCTGGGGGCATGCCGGCGTTCTCCAGGATCAAGGTTCTGCCCTACAACGACGTCAAGTGGGACGAGGCTCGCAGCGCGACGCTGAACCGGATCAAGACGATCGTCCAGGACACACGCTGAAGACGGGAGCGTCGTTTCTCATGACGACGATCCGTCTCGACAGCGTCAGCCGCACCTTCGGCGCCGTCCGCGCCGTCGACAATGTTTCAGCGACGATTGAGCAGGGCAAGTTGTTCACCCTTCTCGGACCGTCGGGATGCGGCAAGACCACGCTGCTGCGAATGATCGCCGGTTTTGCCGAGGTCGAAGCGGGCAGCATATGGTTCGACGACAGACGCATCGATACCTTGCCAGCGCATCATCGCAACGCCGGCATGGTCTTCCAGAACTATGCGATCTTTCCCAATCTCACCGTGGAAGGCAATGTCGCCTACGGTCTGCGCGCTCGCAAGGTCAACCCGGCCGACATTCCCGCACGGGTCGAGAAGGCGCTCGACCGAGTGCGCCTGGGCGGTTACGGGCCGCGCTGGCCGCATCAGCTATCGGGCGGGCAATTACAGCGCGTCGCGATCGCTCGCGTGCTCGTCATCGAACCGGCAGTGCTGCTGTTCGATGAGCCGTTGTCCAATCTGGACGCGCAACTGCGGACCCAGATGCGGGTGGAGATCCGCCAGTTGCAGCAATCGCTCGGCCTCACAACTGTCTATGTGACACATGATCAGGAGGAGGCGCTGGCGATTTCGGACCGGATCGCGATCCTGCGCTCCGGCAAAATCGAGCAGGTCGGGTCGCCAGAAGAAATCTACCAACGGCCGCAGACGGCCTTTGTCGCCGAGTTCCTGGGCGGTGCGAACATGCTGCCCGGCGTCGCGGGTACGTTCGATGGCCACAGCACCCAGGTCGCGTCGTGCGGAACGACCATCTCGGTGCACGGGAAAGTGGCCAAGACCGGACAGAAGCTGTTTCTATCGATTCGGCCGGAAGCCCTGCGAGATCCAGCGGCTGCATGCGGCACTGCCCGACGGCACGCAGATTCGTGTCTCGACACTCGGCAGCCTTCAGGTTGCGGCTACAGCGTGCGCTGCGCTGGCGTTCGCCTACGATCCGGCGCAGATCATTGTTTACCCGGTACCATGAAGGGGTTCCGCTACACCATCGTTTTTGGCGCGCTCGCCCTTCTCGTCCTGTTCCTGCTTTATCCGCTCAGCCTGGTTTTGGACGCGAGTCTTAGGGTGAATGGGACCGGAACCATCACGCTCGCGAACTATGCCCAGATTTTCGCGAGCAAGTATTACGTCAACAGCATCGCCAACAGCCTGCTCGCGGCGGCCTTCGCGACGGTGGGCGCCACGCTGATCGGCACGCCACTGGCGTTCTGCCTGGCCCGCGTCGACGTGCCGGGCAAGACAGTGCTGTTGACGCTGGCCACGATGCCGCTGGTGTTGCCTTCGTTCGTTGCCGCTTACGCGCTGGTGCTGCTCTTCGGTCATGCCGGCGTCGTCACCACGGGCCTGCGCAGCATCGGCATTCCGATTGGCCCCATCTACGGGCTGACGGGGATCACGATCGTTTTCTTGTT
>VBCS01000248.1 GCA_005888955.1 Betaproteobacteria bacterium | reverse complement strand
CGACCTTTCTGCAACGTGCGGGGCGCGCCAATCACACCGTCGCCGGACAGCCCAAGGCGCGACTCTTCCCCTTGTCGCGCGACGAGCTGGTCGAGTGCACGGCATTGCTCGACGCCGTGCGGCGCGGCGAGCTCGACCGCGTAGCGATACCGCCCAAGCCTCTCGACGTTCTCGCCCAGCAAATCGTTGCCGAGGTGGCGGCGCGCGAATGGAGCGAAGACGCGTTGTTCGATGCCTTCACGCGAGCGCACTCTTACGCGACACTGACGCGCGACGAATATCTCGCCGTCGTGCGCATGCTCGGCGAAGGGTTCAGCACGCGCCGCGGTCATCGCGCCGCGTACCTGCATCGTGACGCGGTAAATGGCGTCCTGCGCGGCCGTCGCGGCGCACGGCTCACGGCGATCACCTCGGGCGGCGCGATTCCCGACACCGCCGACTACGACGTCGTGCTCGAGCCCGCGGCCCAGCTCGTCGGCACGGTCAACGAGGATTTCGCCATCGAGAGCCTGGCCGGCGACATTTTCCAGCTGGGCAACACGTCGTACCGCATCCTGCGCGTCGAGGCGGGGCGGCTGCGCGTCGAGGACGCGCACGGTCAGCCGCCGAATATTCCGTTCTGGCTGGGCGAAGCGCCGGGGCGAACCGATGAGCTTTCGCAGGCCGTATCGCGGTTGCGCGAAGACGTGGTGGCGCGGCTCGCCGACGCTTCGGCGCTCGGCTATCTGACACGAGACCTCCGGCTCGGCGCCTCGCCCGCGGAACAGCTCGTGGAATACCTGGCCGCCGCGCGCGCCGCGCTTGGGACGATACCGACGCAGAAGACGATCGTCTTCGAGCGCTTCTTCGACGAATCCGGCGGCATGCAACTGGTCATTCATTCGCCGTTCGGCAGCCGCATCAACCGCGCGTGGGGCCTCGCGCTGCGCAAGCGCTTCTGCCGCAAGTTCAATTTCGAGCTGCAGGCGGCGGCAACCGAAGATGCGATCGTGCTCTCGCTCTCGACCAGCCACAGCTTTCCGCTCGACGAGGTAGCGCGGTATCTGCATTCGAACAGCGTGCGGCCGCTGCTGATCCAGGCGATGCTCGATGCGCCGATGTTCGCGGCGCGCTGGCGGTGGACGGCGACCACGTCGCTGGCGCTGCCACGCTTCCGCTCCGGCAAGAAGGTGCCGCCGCAGCTGCAACGCATGGCGGCCGAGGATCTACTCGCGGCGGTGTTTCCCGATCAGCTCGCTTGTGGCGAAAACCTCGTGGGCGAGCGCGAGTTACCCGACCATCCGCTCGTGAACCAGACGGTTCACGATTGCCTCTACGAGGCGATGGACATCGAGGGATTGGAGCGGCTGCTGCGCGCGATCGAATCCGGCCAGATCCGCATCGAGCACCGCGACCTGACGGAGCCTTCGCCGCTGGCGCTGGAGATCCTGAGCGCGCGTCCGTACGCCTTCCTCGACGACGCGCCGCTGGAAGAGCGTCGCACCCGCGCGGTCATGAGCCGCCGTTGGCTCGACGAAGAAGCCGCTGCGGGTCTGGGCCGACTCGATCCCGACGCGATCGAACGCGTGCGGGCGGAAGCGTGGCCTAGCGCCGTCAACGCGGACGAGTTGCATGACGCGTTGCTGGGACTAGCCTTTGCCACCGAGCAGGAGGTCGCTCGCGACGATCAATGGAAACACTTTCTCGCGGCGCTGGCGGAGGCCAAGCGAGTCACCCGCCTGACCGTGCGAACACCCGTGACAACGGCGGCGGCGACAAGCGAGACAGCGTTATGGATCGCCGCGGAGCGCCTGCCGCAGTTCGCTTCCGTGTTGCCGCACGCGCAGCATTCGCCGTCGATCGCTGCGCCGGCGGAGTTTGCGGCGCGTTCATGGCCTGCTGCAGAGGCATTGATCGAAATCGTGCGCAGCCGGCTCGAAGGCCTGGGACCGGTGACCGCCAACGCGCTCGCCGACTCGATGGCGCTGCCGGTCGCGGACGTCGAAGCGGCGCTGGCGAAGCTCGCGGCGGAAGGTTTCGCCATGCGCGGTTCGTTCACGCCAGGCGCGAGTCAGTCCGAATGGTGCGACCGGGCGCTGCTCGCCCGCATCCATCGCTATACCGTCAAGCGGCTGCGGCAGGAAATCGAGCCGGTATCGAGCCAGGATTTCATGCGCTTTCTTGGTCGCTGGCAGCATGTGATTCCGAGCGAACGGCGGCAGGGCCCGGATGCGCTGGCCGCGATGATCACGCAGCTCGAGGGCTTCGAGGCCCCTGCGGCGGCGTGGGAGGCCGAGATCCTGCCGGCGCGGCTCGACAACTACGACTTCACATGGCTCGACGATCTGTGTCTCGCCGGGCGTGCAGTGTGGACGCGCCTCACGGCGCCGGCGACCGTCGCTGCCAGGAACGCCGGCCCGATCCGCACGACACCGGTCACGCTCTTGCCGAGGCGCAACCTGGGGCTGTGGAACCGCGCGGTACCCGCGCCGGCCGAGCCTTCTCCGGTAAGTGCACGCGCTCAACGGGTGGTCGAACATCTGAAGCATCATGGCGCCTGTTTTTTCGACGAGATCGTCGAGGCGACCGGCATGCTGCGCACGCAAGTCGAAGACGCGCTCGCCGAGCTCGTCGTGCTGGGGCTCGTGCACTCCGACAGCTTCGCCGGCTTGCGGGCGCTGCTCACGCCTTCCGATCGACGCAAGCCGCTCACCAAGGGCAAACGGCGCCGGCGCACGGCACTCTTCGGCATCGAGGACGCGGGACGCTGGGCGCTCGTGCGGCGGCCCGCACCGAGACTCGCGGCCACCGGCGCGCTCTACGAACCCGAGCACGAAATCGTCGAACACATCGCCGATACCTTGCTGCGTCGCTACGGCGTCGTGTTCTGGCGCCTGCTCGAACGCGAGGCGGCGTGGCTTCCACCGTGGCGCGAGCTGTTGCGCGTGCTGCGACGTCTGGAAGCGCGCGGCGAAATACGCGGCGGCCGATTCGTGGCGGGCATCACGGGCGAGCAGTTTGCGCTGCCCGAAGCGGTCGGCCTGATGCGCGAGATGCGCCGCGCGCCCCCGTCACCGGCCTGGATTTCGCTCTCCGCTGCC
>VBCS01000246.1 GCA_005888955.1 Betaproteobacteria bacterium | reverse complement strand
AAATCGACGACCAATCGTCGCGGCACCACTGACGCTGCCGCGCGCGGGCATCACGGCGTAGCATAGATGCCCTGCAGCTTTTCTGGGGGGAGGGTTCCATGGCCGATGTTCTCCGGCGCGTCGCGATCGTCGGCAGCGCGCGCATTCCCTTTGCCCGCAGCAACACCGCATACGCCGAAGCCTCCAACCAGGATATGCTCACGGCGGCGCTCTCGGCTCTCATCGCCAAGTTCGGACTGCGCGGTGAAAAGCTGGGAGAGGTGGCCGCCGGCGCCGTCATCAAGCATTCGCGCGACTGGAACCTCACGCGCGAAGCCACACAGGGAGCAGGCCTTCATCCGCATACGCCCGCGTACGATGTGCAGCGCGCTTGCGGCACCAGTCTGACGACGACGGTGCAGCTCGCGCAGCGCATCGCCCGCGGCGAAATCGAAGCGGCGATCGCCGGCGGGGTCGATACCACCAGCGACGCTCCCATCGTCTACGGCAAGGCGCTCGCGCGCATCGTACGCGACAGCGCGCGCGGCAAGACGTTCGGCGCGCGCCTTCGGCCTTGGCTCCGCTTGCGCCCGCGCGACCTCAAGCCGTCCGCGCCGACGGTGGGCGAGCCGCGCACGGGCCTGTCGATGGGCGAGCACTGCGAGCTGATGGCCAAGGAGTGGAAAATCGGCCGCGCGGAACAGGACGAGCTCGCCTTCAAGAGTCATGTCAAGGCGGCGCGCGCGTGGCGCGATGGCTTTTACGCCGACCTGGTCGTGCCGTTCAGCGGCCTCGCCACCGACAACAACGTGCGCACCGACACGAGCCTCGACAAGCTCGCCGCGCTGAAGCCTGTCTACGACCGGAGCGCAGCCGGCACGCTGACCGCGGGCAACAGCACACCGCTGACCGACGGCGCGTCGTGCGTGCTGCTGGCTTCCGAAACGTGGGCGCAAGCGCGTGGTGTCCCGATCCAGGCCTGGCTCGTGCACTCCGCAGTCGCTGCGGTCGACTACGCCGGCCTGGCCGGTCCGCGCGAGGGCCTGCTGATGGCACCCACGTACGCCGTGCCGGCGATGCTCGATCGTGCCGGAATCACGTTGCAGGACTTCGACATCTACGAAATTCACGAAGCGTTCGCTGCGCAAGTGCTCTGCACGCTCAAGGCCTGGGAGTCGGAGGAGTATTGCCGCACGAAGTTGAAGCGGCCAGGACCGCTGGGCAGCATCGATCGGGAGAAGCTCAATCCGAAGGGCGGCAGCGTCGCGCTGGGACATCCTTTTGCGGCGACCGGCGCGCGCATCGTCGGCGCGCTTGCCAAACAGCTTGCCGAGCGCGGTTCCGGCCGCGGACTGATCTCGATCTGCACCGCGGGCGGCATGGGGGTGACGGCGATCCTGGAGCGCTGACGGCAGCTGACGTGCGAATGAATTCGCAGGAAAGACGTCGGGGGTCGTAGGGACGAATTCATTCGGCCACCGCGGCCGACCCAAGGGCCTGTGCGAATAAATTCGCACCTACGAGAAACATCGGGGGTTGATCGGCACGATCGTTGCGTTATTCTTCACCGGACAGACGTAGCTCGAAGGGAAGCGCGCCTGATTCCTCTTGCGTTGGTAGTTCGCGCTCCCGTCGAGGCTGCTGCAGGTCGGCTCGTTTTGTAATATTTACCTATGTCCGGCACAAAAACGCAGTGGCATTGTCCGACTTCAAGTTCCAGGAGTTGTAGACTCGAGGCCGTGGAGAATCGATGAGCGCTCAAGACCGAATTCGCTCCATACGCCTGTCGCTGCGGTTCATCGCGCCGTTGGTGGTGACGCTCGCCCTCCTCGCCTACGCGCTGGTGCCGCTGGTCGATCGGCTCACGTTGCGCTGGTGGGTGAGCGACCTCGACATCCGCTCGCAGCTGATCGCCAACACGATGGAGGAGCAACTCGCCGACCTGGTCGAACAGGGAGCTTCGGGCAAGATCAATACGCTGTTCACGCGCGCGCTGCAGGACGAGCGGCTGTACGCGCTGGCTTTCTGCGACGAGTCCGGCAAGCTGCGTTATCAAACGGCGGCGTATCCGTCGTCGCTCGGCTGCAAGCCGCCGGTGGGCACCGACGAAGCGCAGTCGGTCGTGCGGCTCAAGCAGGGGCCGCTGCACGTCGTGAAGCACCCCCTCTATCAGGGGAACGACCTCATCGGCTCGCTGATCCTCGTGCACGACATGAGCTTCGTCGAGCGACGAAGCGCCGACACACGCCGCTACCTGATCGGCTTGTTCGTCGTGCTGGGCGTAGTCATCTCGCTGGTTACGGTGTTCATCGCCCATCTGTCGTGGCGCGGCTGGGTCGCCGGAGTGCGCGCGCTGTTGCGGGGTGAAGGCATCGTGCAGCCGTTCGCACAGCAACCGGCATCGGACGATCTGCATCCGCTGGCCAGCGACCTGCGCGCGATGCTGCGCGACCTCGATCTCTCCCGGCGCAACCCCGACCGGAGCGCGACCTGGAGCCCGGAAATGCTGCGCGGCGTACTGCGCGAG
>VBCS01000015.1:8951-11096 GCA_005888955.1 Betaproteobacteria bacterium | reverse complement strand
CAAGAATCCGCGTGCAAGCGCCGGTGGATCGCCGCGATGCGCGGCGGCGATGCGAGCGAATTCGCCGGCCAGTGGATCGGAAACCACGATCTCGCGCCCGGCTTCGTCGCGGCCGCTCGCGTAACGCATCCAGCCGGCGACTGCGAGCGTGACCAGCTCGATCGGGCGACCCGCGGCGAGGTTGTCGCGCACGGTACCGAGCAGGCGCTGCGGGAGCTTCTGCGAGCCGTCCATCGCGATCTGCTGCGTGCGGTGCGGCAACGCCGGGTTGCCGAAGCGCGCGATCAGCGCTTCCTGGTACGCCACGACGTCGACTCCCGGCGGCAATTTCAGCGTCGGCGCGACCTCATCGCGCATCAGCCGACGCATGAACGCGACGAACTCCTCGTGCGCGGCGACCTGGTAGATGAACTCGTGGCCGGCCAGAAATCCGAGATAGGCGAACGCTGAATGACTGCCGTTGAGCAAGCGGAGCTTCATCGCCTCGAACGGCGCAACGTCACGAACGAGCTCCGCGCCTGCGCGCTCCCAGGCGGGCCGCCCCGCGACGAAGTCATCCTCGATCGCCCATTGCCGGAACGGCTCGTGCACGACAGGCGCCGCATCGTGCAGCCCGAGCACGGAATCGTTCTCGGCGATGTCGGCGTCGGTCGTCGCCGGTACGATACGGTCGACCATGGTCGAGGGAAAGCTCGCGTGGTCCTCGATCCAACGTGCGAGCGCCGGATCGCGCGCCTCTCCGAATGCGATGACCAGGCCGTGCACGAGCGCCCCGTTGTGCGGAAGGTTGTCGCAGCATACGACCGTGAAGGCACGTTCGCCGGAACGCCTTCGCGCGTCGAGTCCCGCCACGATCAGGCCGATCGCGCTCCGCGGGCGCTCCGGCTGCGCGAGATCGTGCACGATGTCGGGATGCGCGAAGTTGAGCTTGCCGGTCGCCGGATCGTGGCAATAGCCCTTTTCGGTAATGGTGAGCGTGACGATCCGCGTGCCGGGCGCGGCGAGGCGCGCACGCACCGCGTCACGCTGGTCGCCCAGGAACAGCACCTCGCGCACGCTGCCGATCACGCGGCGGCGGACGCCGCCTGGACTCTTTTCGACGGCCGTGTAGAGGCCATTCTGCGGCGCAAGCCGGTCGCGAACATCCGCCGAGCGCAGGCTCACGCCGCAGATCCCCCAGGAGGCGGGTTCCAGCGTCAGCGCATCGTCGCTGTAAACAGCGGTCTGCGCGCGATGGAAGGCGCCGATGCCGAGATGAACGATGCCGACGTCGATGGAACTCGGATCGTAGGTCGGTCGGGCGACGGTCGCGGGCAACGCCGACAACGTACCGAGCGAAAGGCGGCTCATACGACCGGCTGCGGATGTTCCTTGACGCGCGACACCAGCTGGGTTGGATTTACGAATCGCAACGCGATGAGCAGCCACACCAGTGTCACGGCCATGTACACCATCGCCATTGCGTCCACCGACTGCGGTGCGCGCACGCCGGCGGCGAACACGGCGTAGTACAAGGCCACCACCAGCGTCTGCGAATCGGGGCCCGCGGTCAGGAAGGTGAGCTCGAACAGCGCGATAGTCCGCACGAGCACCAGCAGCGATGCGGCGAGGATGCCGGGGCCCAGCAAGGGGACGAGGATGTACCAGAACATGCGGCTGGTACTGGCGCCGAAGACGCGCGCCGCCGATTCGAGGTTGGGGTCGATCTGCTCGATGAACGGCGTCATGACGAGAATTACGAACGGTGCCGCGGGAATGAGGTTGGCGATAATGACACCGTAGATAGTCCCGGCAAGTTGAACCTTGTAGAGCACCGTCGCCAGCGGAATCCCGTAGGTGATCGGCGGCACCATCAGCGGCAGCAGGAAGAGCAGCATGAGCAGCCTCTTGCCGGGAAAGTCGCGGCGCGCCAGCGTGTATGCAGCCGGCACGCCGATCAGCAGCGCCAGGAAGACCACCGCGAAGACGACCTCCACGGTGACCCAGAGCACCGAATCGAGCTGGAATTCCTTCCAGGCGGCGGTGTACCACGTCGTCGTCCAGCCTTCGGGCAGCCATGTGCCGAGCCAGCGTCTCGCGAACGAGCTCGTCGCGACCGCGCCAATCATCAGGCCGATGTTGACGACGAAGAGCGTCATCAGACCC
>VBCS01000015.1:4429-8835 GCA_005888955.1 Betaproteobacteria bacterium | reverse complement strand
AGCGCGTAATCGTATTGCTCGAACGCCGCCTCGTACGCCGCGATGGATATCACGCGCGTGGGTCCGGCCGGAGAGCCGAGCAGGATCGCGGAAGGGAACACCGAAAACGCCTGCACGAAAGCGAGGCAGAAACACATCGCAAGGCCGGGCGCCAGAAGCGGCAGGTAGATATGGCGAAATTGCGACTTCGGCCCTGCACCCAGCGTCGCCGCCGCGCGCGCGAGCACCGGATCTATGCCGGTGATGTAGGAAAGAATCAGCAGGAACGCAAAGGGGAACCCGGAGATCACCAGCGAAATCAGCACGCCCCAGTAATTGTGCGTAAGGCGAATGGGACCGTCGTACAGATGAAAGAACTGCAGGGCCTGGGAGAGCCAGCCCTTGGGCCCGAAATAGATCAGCATGCCTTCGGCGATCAGGACTGTGCCGAGCGTGATGGGCACGACCAGGATCGTCGTGATCCAGCGCTGGTAGCGCGACTTCACGCGCATCTTGTACGCGATGGGGAGCGCAAAGCCGACATTGATGAGCGTCGCCGGCAGCGCCAGCTTGAGCGTGGTCCAGATCGTCGGCCACTCGTTGTCGGTCGTGAAAAAGAACTTGTAGTTCGCGAGCCAGCCGCCCTCCTTCGGGTTGAATGAGAGCAAGAGCCCGTAAAGAAACGGGTATACGAACAGCAGCAGCATGAACGCCGCCGCCGGCACGACCAGAAGCAGCGCCGGGTCGAGAGGCATGCGGGACTTGGCGGCGGTCGTCATCGGCGAGCTGCGCCTTATTCCGCGGGATAGACCAGCGCCCGCTCCACCGGCACGTATACGCGAACGATATCGTCGAGCGCCGTAGTTACCGGCCCGCGCACGTGCAGAAGCGTGCCCGAGGACGTGACGACGTCGAGTAGGGAATCGCGGCCCGAGTATTCGACATTCTCCACGCGACCGGCGATAGTGTTGAGGCCGCCAGGCCCCTCGCCGACCGAGATTTCCTCGGGTCGGATCGCCACCGCGGCGCGTGCGCCCTTGAGCGGTTGCTTGCGCACGCCGGTGATGACGATGTCGCCGCCTCTGAGCGCTACGCGATCGCCTTCCTCGCGCGCGACGTCGAGCTCCAGCACGTTGCGGTAGCCCATGAAGCGCGCTACGTGCAGATTGGCGGGTTGCGCGTAGACCTCGGCCGGCGTTCCGATCTGCTGGACCACGCCGTCCTTCATCACCACGATCCGATCGGCAAGCGACAAGGCCTCATCCTGATCGTGAGTCACGTAGATCGTGGCGCGGTCGAGCTCCCGGTGAATGCGCCGGATCTCGGCGCGCGTCTCGATACGCAGCTTCGCATCGAGATTCGACAGCGGCTCGTCCATCAGAATCAGCGGCGGCTCGATGACGATGGCGCGCGCAATGGCGACGCGCTGCTGCTGGCCGCCGGAGAGCTGGCCCGGCAGCTTGTGCTCCTGACCGGTGAGCTGCACGAGCTTGAGCGCGTGCGCTACGCGCGGCGTCATCGCGGAGGGCGACACGCCGCGCATCTTCAGACCGAAGCCGATATTCTTGGCTACGGTCATGTGCGGAAACAGCGCGTAATTCTGGAACACCATGCCGAAGCCGCGCTTTTCCGGCGGCAGCGTGTCGATGCGCTGCTCGTCGAGCCAGATGCTGCCGCCGGAGAGCTGCATGAGCCCCGCGATGCAGTTGAGCGCGGTCGACTTGCCGCAGCCCGAGGGGCCGAGCAGGCAGATAAATTCGCCGCGCTTGACTGTCAGCGTGAGCTCGTCTAGCGCATTGAACGCCTTGCCGCCTGCGCCGGCAAACTGGCGCGTCACGCGATCGAGCTTGAGTTCCTTGAAGTCGTGTTTCATGCAGCGGTCACCTGGAGGATCGTGCCGACATCTCCCCGTAAGCGCGATGATTCATCGTGCCGTTATTCCCGCGCAAACGGGAATCCAGCGTCTCGCGTTCAAACGTCACTGGATCCCCGCCTTCGCGGGGATGACGCAACTGTTTCCGATCGCTGCGACGCTACGCGTCTGGCTCTCGGACAGTTGCGTCACTTCGTCTTTTGTGCGCCGACCTGCTGGTCCCAGATACGGAACGCCTCGACCTGCGCCTTGGGCTCGAGCGACTGCGTGTGCGGAAACTGCGCGAGCCAGGCCTCGTACTCGGGACGACCGTATTCCTTGATCGCGTCCTGGCTTTCCTTCGGCGCCATCGACAGCGTCACGTTCTTGACCGCCGGGCCGGGATAGAAATAGCCCTTGTCATACGTGTACGCCTGCGCTTCGGGCGTGAGCAGATACGCCATCAGGTCGAGGACCACCGCGACTTTCTCCGGCGCAACGCCCTTGGGTATGACCATGTAATGCGCGTCGTTGACCCAGGTCATGCCTTTGAACGGCCCTACCTTGTAGCTCTTCGGCACGATGCCCAGAACGCGCGGATTGATGTCCCATCCGGTCATCGTCACCGTCATGTCGCGCGAGCCTTCGCCGAGCTCCTTCATCACCGCACCCGTGCCCGTCGGATAGTATTCGATGCAGGAATTGAGGTCCTTGAGGTACGCCCACGTTTTTTCCCACCCATTCACAGGGTCCTTCGGGTTCTTGTCGCCCAGAATGTAAGGCAGACCCATGATGAACGTGCGGCCGGGGCCGGAATTGGCGGGCCGCGCGTAGATCAAACGGTTGGGATTGGCTTTGCACCACGCCAGCAGCTCCGCAGGCGTGGTCGGTACCTGCTTGACCTTGTCGGGGTTGTATTCGAGCAGCGGCCCCGCTGGCATGAAGACCACGGTGATGCCGTAATCCTGTGCCAGCTCCTGCATCTTCGCGGCGGCGGGTTGATAGTTGCTCATGAGGTTCGGGAATTTTGCCGCGTTTTCTGGAAGGACCTTCATCAACACGCCCTGCTCGATCCCCGCGGCGAGAAAGTCAGTGCCGGTCAGCACCAGGTCGATGTCACTGCGGCCCGCACCCTGCATGGCCTTGAGCTTCCCCGGCAATTCCGGCGCCGGCGCCTTGGTGAAGTTGATCTTAGAAACCACTTGCGGGTGTTTCTTCTGGTAGGCCTCGATGGCGTCCTGCGTGAGCGCCAGGTCACCGGCGACGTCGACGATATTGATCGTCACCGGGCTCTTCGGCATCGCGGGAGCCTGCGCGGCGGCGGGCCCGGCATCCAATACCAGCAACGCCGCCGCGCCGAGCGCCGCCGCAGCGACGCGCAGCGCGCTACGGCGGGGCGCGAACCTGGTCGGATCGAGTGTCTTGCATGAGCTCATGCTGTTCCTCCTTCGTGAGTACGTGTACCAGGGCTGGCGGGCCAGCCATCTTCGTGCATGCGTCGAGGCCGTCGGCGCGGCGGTGCCTTCATGACCAATATGTTCAGCTGCGAGGTCGCGCGCGGCGCACGGTCGCGGCCGGCGCAGAGGCACGACGCTGCTGAGTCGCGTGCCCGCGGTCGTCAAGACCGCGCTGAAATTCGCGCACGACGCGCGCGAGATGCCGGTGCATCGCGGCGCGGGCGCCCTTCGGATCGCGCGCCGCGATCGCATTCAGGATCGCCGCGTGATCGCGGATCGTTTTCCGCGCGAGCTCCGGCGTATGAAAATGTCGCTGCAAGCGCCCCCACAATTCTGCGCGCTGGTCCCACAGCCCTTCGACCACGAGCTCCAACGAACCGTTGCCCGTCGCCTTGGCGATGCCGAGGTGGAATTCGCGGTCGCTCGCCTCGCGCGCCACGAAATCGTCGACGTGCGCCTCCATGCGCAGAACGCACTGCCGCAGGTAGTCGAGGGCGGGCTGCGCTGCCATGGATGCCGCTACCGCAGCGATCTCGCCCTCGATGAGCTTGCGCGCCTGCAGCAACTCGAACGGTCCCGGCCCCGCATCGCGCACCACGGCGCTCTGCGCAGCCGGCGCGGTCACGAAAATCCCCGTCCCAACGCGAACCTCGACCAACCCGCCCATTTCGAGCGAGATGATCGCCTCGCGCACCGATGCCCGGCTTACGCCTAGCGAAGTCGCCAGCTCGCGTTCCGCCGGCAGCCTCGCGCCCGGCGGGAATTCACCGCTCGCGATCAGCTGCGCGATCTGGTCCGCGATCTGCCGGTAGAGCCGGCGTGGCTCGACCGCCTGCAATGGCAAGTGGGATCCTCCGTGGCCGGGCGCCGGCCCCAACCCGCGGCCGCCTTCGCTTTCTTCAAGCCGTCCGCCGATGTTCTCCCGAATCTTACCATTCCATGGACTGTGGTCAAGTGGCCTGGCCATCTGACCAACACACACACACATTTTTCCCGGTACGTATGGCGCGTCGCGACTGCCGGCGCATGGGCAGCCCTCTGCACCGCCTATCCGCCCTTGTAGTGCCCTGACTTACCCCCGGATTTTTCCAGCAGCCGCACGTTGTCGATGCGCATGC